>JACPMU010000050.1 GCA_016185865.1 Candidatus Woesearchaeota archaeon
AAGCTAACGAAATCATGCCACCAATCTATGATTGGTGGTTTTTGACATTTTCCGTTCGAGGGTTTTTCGCAAAAAATCCCTCTTCCGTTTTCTTTTGGTCAAGCTTTTACTTGAGAATTTTTTTTAATTCTCAAGTTCCCAAAAATCGCTTTGCGATTTTTTAGGACTTTTCGAGGCTCTTGCGAGCAAAGAAAAGGTTGGACCCGAACCTCGGATTCTGCCAGGCTATACTACAGCCCCATAAAAAGTTATTTGCAAGAGAATAAAAAGCTTATTGAAATTTACAGCAAGGGCATGGCTGCATTCAAAATTCCTTCTGTTATGAACTCAACAGCAACCGCCGCCAGTATAATGCCCATTACCCTGGATATGATGTTTGTCCAGTGCTCGCCCAGAATTTTGTACAATTTTAAATAATTAATCAGGATGAGCCATGTTGCAAGCAATGTGAGGAGTGCAGCAACAACAGTCGCAAAAGTTCCGTGCTCGTTGACCAAAATCATTGTTGTCATGATAACGCCCGGGCCCGTAAGCAGCGGAGTTCCTATCGGAACGCTTAAGTCTGAGCCGTGGTGCTTCACATACTTAAGGGACGAGCCAAACACATAGAGCATGCCTATCACAAGCAGAATGATGCCGCCTGCAATCTGGAAGCTGTTGATGTTTATGCCGAAAAACTGGAATATGCGCAGCCCAAAAAAAAGAAAAACAAAAAGAAGCACTCCTGCAACAAAGACTGACCTGTCAACGTTCTTTTTCACCTCAATTGCAGGCATTCCCTTTGTAAGGCTCATGATTATGGGAAGGTTTCCAACAGGATCCATTATTACGAACAGTGCGATGAACGATTCAATTACGCCTTCCATTTTTCCTCAAATTGCAAAAAATGTTGTCCGCACTCACCGCTGCAAACAAGATTGCAGCAATTGTCAATACATGGTTCTGCACCTTAATCGAGTAGGCTGCAACAGCCGCTCCTATCGCTGCCAAAATTAAAAAAATCATTGCTTTTGGGGTGAATTTTTTCATTTGACCTTTTTAATGTTTTTTTCCAATGCTTTTGAAGCAGCTTTTTCAGCTTTCCTTCTTTTCTTCGGCAGCAGGATGAACAGTGAAATGCCTGCCACAACAATTGTATAGATTATGGAGTACCTAACCATATCTGATGCATCCACCGCCTTGTACGCATAAATCACAAGGCTTGCCATGCCTGCAAAAAACAGCACAGGAGCCAGGGCATGATGGCCCATTTTCTCCGTGTGAAAATAAACCCCAGAAATCAGGAAGAAAGAAACTATTGTTATAAACAAAAAAACCACAACAATGTTCATGTACCTTATGCTGTCAAAATGTATCGCGGAATAAATTGAGATGTACATTGTAAACAGGAATGCAGCCAGAATTGAGACATAATAGAACCACTGCGGAGATTTATCTATGGCCACCTCTTTTATTTTCACCATCTTTTGTTATTTTTAAAATAATTAATATTTAAAGTTTGCGGAAATCCAAAATCAAGATTTCCGAAAACCCCGAAAATCAGCCGCATTCAACTGATTTTCGATGTTATTGGTTCTCGTAGTCATTAATAATTTTATTGGCAACCTGCTTGACTTTATTTGAGGAAATTGCAAATCCAAGCCCTTCAAAACCCCCTGCCTTGAAATTGTTGATGCCGATTATCTCGCCTTTTGTATTGATCAATGGGCCTCCGGAATTGCCGGGGTTGATCGGAACATCTGTCTGGATGTAGCTTATTCCGCTAAATGTCCTGAATGCGCTTACAATGCCCTCTGTCACAGTAAATGCCAATCCGGCAGGATTGCCTGCTGCAATGACTTTCTCCCCGATCCTGACACCATCAGAGTTGCCAAAGCTAAATGCCCTCAGATCAGGGGCATTAATCTTCAGCACAGCGATGTCAGCAGCAGAGTCATAGCCCACAAGCACATTTACATCATATGTCTTGCCGGAATATGTGACTGCCTTTACAGCCGATGCGCCGCTTATTACATGGACGTTTGTCACAATATACCCTTTAACATCTATTATCGCGCCTGAGCCCTGGCCGACATTTGTCTTTATGCTCACTGTTGACTGCAGCACATCCTCCACAATTGCCGAGAAATCCGCGCTTTTTATCCTGATATTTTTCAGCTCGTCCTTCAGCTCATTTAATTTTATATTGCTCTGCTGCTCTATCTGGTCGATTAAATTTGACAGTGTGCTTATCTCTATCTGGTTCTGGGTTTTGAAGTTTTGAAGGCTTGTATCCACCAATCCGATCTGGGACGAGAGATTTGAACCCAAAACAGACATCTGGTTTTTCAAGCCCTGCAAATTTTGGGTGAACTGCTCGTTCATCTCAAGCAGCCTTGTGCTGTAGTCCTGCCTGACAAGATTCAGGCTATAATTAAAGTAGTAAATGACCCCTCCTGTCAATATAAGGATTCCCAAAATTACCAATATTATGTTCTGTGTTTTTTTGCTGGCCATCTCATTCTTTTACCTTGTATTCTGCATCAAGATACTCTGTATTTTTATGATTTTTATGGAATTTTTTAAATTTAATCATTGTAAATAAAAATATCAGCAAAGAAATCAATACAACAAGCAGAATGACAGCAATCGAAAGCAGCATTAAGCCTCCTGCTATTATCAGGTACCATTTTGATATCAAAGCCAGCAAAGCCCATTCCTTTTCCTTGGAGTACAGGTATATAAAATAAACCACTATCAGGCTGAAAATCGTGCCCAGTCCAAAACTCCACCTTTTTTGAAGGATCATCTTATTTCACAAAATTCTGCTGTATGAAAGAAGCCATCTGCATGTTGTCTGCAGCTTCGTAGGCTTTTGCCGCTAATCTGTAGTTTTTTGCCTGAATGCAGAGAACCGCAGCGCTGCTCAGCCTTTGCCTGTCTTTTGTGGGAATGAAGCAAAGGGTTGCAAGCTCTGTTTTGCTCTCTGATAAAAACAAATCACCCAGTTTTATCAATTTCTCAATGTCATTTGCTTTGGCCATTATTTCAATGGTTTCAACAAACCTGCTCTGCCTGTACAGCCTTTCAGCTACATCGCTTAATATCCTCTTTCTTGCGCTTTCGTCGAGCATTGAGAGGTTTACTGAGTTAATGCCGTCTTTCAGGATTTTTTCGACAATTGGGTGCTCCATTTTTTATAATGAGCCTGGAGGGACTTTCGCCAACTTTTTTAAGAGGTTGATTCGAACCCCCACTGCCCGGTCTCCTCTTGCTGCAAAGCCGAAGCCGAGTCTGCTATCCGTTACAGCACAGGCCCAATCATATTATTTGCTGCCGATTATTAAACATTTCTATACTCACGGATAATAATAATTGGGCAATAGTTATCCGTTCGTAATAAATAAAGGCAATAATTATGTTCAACTATTTGTTGCCTTTACTATAAAGAAATACAAAAGAACTACCCGCCAATGCTTGCCCTGTTTGAGCTGCTTATAACAACCTTATTGCCAACCTGGGTTCTTGCGCTTGCAGCAGGCAGGCTAAGCTCACCAAGGATTGGAAGCCTTGACTTCATCCTGTAGGACAAGACCCTTTCATCGCCTGCTTCCAAGGTTTCTATGTTCCATTTTATCATAAGTCCTTTTTTCGGGTGCTTCATCACAGCATGGGGCTGCATTGAGCCGGGCTCCTGTTCTTGACCCTTACAACAACCTTTGCCTCTGAAATTCCGCCTTCGCTCATTCCGACATTTCCAATTGCCTTGCTCACTACAATCGGGCTTCTGAACAGGAAGTAAAGAACTATTGCTGCAATTACCAATAAACCAATGACAACAATCGGCCTGTAATTCTCACTTGTGTGAATCAAGGCTGTTTGGTCATTGCCAACTTCCACATTCCACACTAAATAATGCCTGCCATTTTCCTTTATTATTTCAGCCCTTGGAGAAGTTGTCATAAACAAATTTTTGATTGGCGTTGTTTCAATTTTTACAGCGCCCCTGTAATCAGGGTTATTTGACGTGACTTTGATACCTTTTCTTATTTTCAAAAAAGACTGCTCTTTTGGAAGCTCTTCCTGGACAGCATATTCAATAACCTCAAATTCTTTTATTATAGGACTGACAATAAGCCTTTCATCTTTGAATATTGCAATAACTAATCTGTCTTCTTGTGGCACAGCCATATCATCCAGCCTTTTTGTCACTTCAATTGTCCTGTCTTCCTTTGGGCCAAGAGGCACGTAAAGCTCGTCCTTAAACAGGTTGCTTTCAATCTTTATTGTTAGGTTTGGGTAGTCCAAAACATTCTGGTTGTTCAGCGCAATTGTTATTGTAAAATCCTCTCTTGGGTCAATCTTCCCAGGAGAAATGCTTGTGCTTGTAAGGACAGTTGGTATGTAGCCTCCGATTAAAGGCTCTGTTGATTTTATTCCAACGGTAATTGGCACTTTCTGCTCCTGGCCTGTGCTCTCAAGAACAACGCCCATATCAATAGTGTATGTATCAACAGATGTGATATACAAGGGGTCGACAAAAAGTTTTATTGATGAAGTGCTTAGTGCAGGCACTTTCAATGTTATGGGATTCTGCAGCGGCTTTGTGTACATGTCCCAAAACGGGTAGCCCGCTTTTTTTATCGTGTATTCCTCGTCTGTATCAAGATTGTTTTGGACAGCTATGTCAAATTCCGCAACTTCATCAACCACAATCCTGTCTTTTACAGGGGTTACCTTCACATCAAAAGATGCGGCAAATGCTGCGCTTGCCAATACAAGGAAGATTGCTGCAAGAATGAAGAATTTGCCCATTTTCCTGATTAAGTGCGCCATTTTTTACAGAACTTTTATTCAATTACTTATATATAAATCTTTCCTATAGAATAGTAAACATAGAAACCTTTATATATTATTATATTCAGGAAAAATTCATGAAGCCCGATGACATTATCCATTTTCCAGGAGGCTCTGCAACGCCTGTGTACATACAGTACAAAGGAATCTTCGATATGCAGGACCTTTACGAGACAATTGCAGATTTCTTCAGGGCCAAAAAGTTCAAGTTTTATGAAATCCAGCAGAGGCACAGGAGACCAGGCCCTTTTGGAGCAGAGGTTCTTTACCAGTTCAAAGCAACGCGCAAAGTTGAGGATTTTTATGAATGGACTGTTAATGTGACAATAGAAACATTTGATATGCATGACATAGAGGTTGTGCTGAAAAACGGGCACAAAAAAAAGATCTCAAAAGGCAGGATATGGATACAGATCTTAGGCGACTGCATGACAGATTACGAAAAAATATGGGAAAAGAGCGCATTTTTAGCGCATCTTAAGAGCTTTTACAATAAGTATATAGTAAAGAAAAAGTTTGAAGGCATTTGGTGGGACGAGCTGCAGTACAAGATAGTGCTTAGGCTTCATGCCCTGATAAAGGAAAGGCTGAAAATGGCATCAGAGGGCTCTGAGTTCAGGCACATGGCAGGAGTCCATTGAAAAGAGGTAATTTTGGGGCATATAAATATAATTGTTGACCATTACAAGATAGACTACAGCGGGCCCCTTGATGTTACAGAACTGCTAAAGATGATTGAAAACTTCATATTCCATCTGGGATTTGACAAGAGGCAAGACAAGGATTTTGAGCAGAACACATCCAATGGAAAATTCATAGAATGGCAGATATCGCCATGGAAGTGGATAACAGACTATACAAGGTACATCATAAAGGTAAGGGTGCTTGGCTATGACATACTTAAGACTGATGCGATTGTCAACAGCAAAAAAGCAAAGGTCGACAGCGGAAGGGTGCTGATTGTCATTGACGGGTTTGTTGAGTATGACCTGCAGGACAAATGGGAGCAGAACCCTGTTCTGCATTTCATGAGGTCAATATACGACAATTTCATATACAAGGCGTATACTGAAAGGTTTGAGCAGAGGCTGGTAAATGATGTAAACCACCTCCATGAGGAGATTGAGAAATTTTTTAACCTTTACAGGCATTATTCGGTTATATCTAAGCAGGGCCCATAGGTGACTTATGACAGAAAAAAAACAAGTGCTTTATGACTTAAGAACAACATACAGCGGCACTTTTGTAGTTGAGGATTTCTATGCTGAAGTAGATAAATGGGTAAAAGAGAAGGGTTTTGAAAAAGAGCCGAAAAAAAAGATGGAGCATGTTACAAAAGGCGGCAAAAAGATAGATTGGGTGATTGAGGCGCATCATAAATTGGATGATTTGCACCATGGTGTAATTGTGCTAAGAGCATTGCTTGACAATGTCAAGGAATCAGTAATTAAAAAAGACGGCAAAAAAATAATGGTCAACAATGGAGACGTTTTCATAAGCATTGACGGGTTTATCCAGTCCCATATACACGGCAGCTTTTATCAGACAAAGCCAATCTATTATTTCATAAGGACGCTGATCGACAAGTTTGTTTACATGTTCTGGTCCTTCAAGCATGAAGGGGCAGTCAATTCAGACGGCAGGGAACTGTTCAAGAGAATAACCTCGTTCTTTAATCTGCAGAAGTTTAAGTACCAGTAAAGCGTTAAAAAATTTTATAATGAAAAACTGAATAATAACATTTAAATATAGTTTTCTACTTCAAAAATTTGCCAGACAATTTGCGGGGGTAATTCCAAAGCATTAGTTTTGGAATCCTTAGAGCGAAGTCTGGCCAAACGCGCAGGACTTAAGGAGCACCTATCGTAAATAGGATTTCAGATATCCTGTTCCTTAGTGGATCCGAGGGTTCAAATGCATTTTTGCTGAAATTCCCTTCCCCCGCATTATTATGCCTCTGTAGCATAGCAGCTATTGCGTTGCCTTGGTATAATTACGAATAGGCAAAGGTCGGGGGTGCAAATAGTCGAAAGCGAGCAACGCTTTCGCATTGCAAGTCCCCTCAGAGGCTTAATTATAAAGTGTTACAAACGAAAGGTTTTATATAGAGGTTTTATTAAGTGGTTTATTGGGTGTGGTAATAATGGCAAAAAGAAGCTTTAGTATTTTTCCTGACTATAAACCGCCAATAATAAAACTGCCAAAGTATAAGCCTCCAAAAATAAACTTTGGATTAACAAAAGGCAAAGATTATACAAGGCAACATTTAACTAATCCTGATAGATGGAAAATTTTGGGAAGACAAAAATATAAGTGTAGGGGATGTGGAAAAAGGTTTGGCGAAGACATAAAACCACAATACGACCATATAAAACCGGTTTCCAGACAAGGCAAGAAAGGAAAAGACCTTAAAAATATGCAAGCTTTATGCGCTATTTGTCATGATAATAAATCACGTGAAGAAAAGAAAAAAGTAAGAAAACCCAAATCTATTTGGAATGTTCCATCTCCAAGAATCAGATTAAGGGGGTTTAATTAAATAAATGGGAGAATAAATGGGCCAAGAAGGAAAGATAATGCTAAAAATCCCAGACTGGTTAAGTAAAACAATTTATAGCACTAAAGGGGCAATAAACATAGTTGTATATTTTGTAGTTGCAGTCGGGACGATTCTTCTAGTGTTGTGGTGGTTTGGCATATTGGGCAATAATTCTTCTGGAAGGCAATAAATATTAGGTCAATCCCTCTTAGTGTAACACTATGTAGCCAATACCCACAAAGGCTTATTTAAATCAATTTTACACATTTATAATTTATTCAAAAAACTGGCGACCCATGCAAAGCATCAGTTTAGTGGGTGCCCCGCAGTTCTGTTAATCAAAAAAATTAAATAGTCATGCAAAACAAGCAAAGATTGGTTTGGGATGCATAAAAAACTACTGGTGATTTTTTTAGTAATCTCGGTTTTTGCATTTGGATGCTCTTCTGATGACAGCATTACCGGAAGGACTGCAGTAGCCGAGCCAATTATCTATGAAGATGCTCCGGCAGCTGAGCAGCAGACTGAAAATCAAACCCAGGCTGAAAACCAAACCACTGAAGAAACCGCAGTGGAAAACATTACTGAAGTGCAGGAAATAAAGATACAAACCGGAGAGGAATATTACGATGCGCTTGTAAATGACGAGCCTTCTGAAGAAGGAATGGCTGCTTGGGAATTCAATTTCAGCTCAGAAAGCATCGTAAGCACCCAAAATAACATCTCGCTTTCGATTGACGGCATCAAGCACGAAATAAAAAGCGAATACTGGGGCAAGATAATTGAAGTAACCTCTACAGTTCTGAATAATGAGCACGGGGCTTTCAAGCCCAAGCTGCTTGTTTTGCTTTATGATGAAAAAGACTTCAAGGAAGACTGGCTCAAGCCAAAGGCTGAAATAGAATTTGACATTGCGCAGCTAAATCCTGGAGAGCATATAACAAGAGACGCAATAGTCAGCATCTCCTTTGATGACATATCGCTTACAAAGCATTTTAGACTGATACTTGTTGATGCTGCTGACATTGGCAACAAGCCTTTGGTTGTTGCCGAGAAGGAATTCAACGCGGTGCTTGGATAAGTGTACTGGTTTCACAGTT
Organism: Candidatus Woesearchaeota archaeon; assembly: GCA_016185865.1. Taxonomy (GTDB): domain Archaea; phylum Nanobdellota; class Nanobdellia; order Woesearchaeales; family GW2011-AR4. The sequence goes on from JACPMU010000050.1 coordinate 8,476, forward strand.
AACCCAAAAGGAGAATTAAGGCATTACATCAGCATCTGTTACGCTGTTGACAGCCAGCTGCTCAAACCTGTATGTCTTGCCGCCTGAATCAGCCTTGAGGGGAATGCCGTAGAAAGTGTCCACCCATAAAATCCCGTTGTTTGTTTCAATTTTCCATGTATTTCTTGAGTCAATAACCTCTTCCCCAACTTTCTTGGCGCTTGTAACGCTAAGCCAGTCAAAGACAGTCTCTATGTAGGCATCATCATAGTTCAAACTTTCTTTTTTTCCCTTGTATGCGCAATAAGCAGCTGTGCAGTAGGATTGCGCAGTCTTGGCAACTTTATCAATAAATATGGCATCATAAGATTCCGGCCCGTCTAATGTCTTCAGCTCAAGATGCGGCTTGTATTTTATTTTATTTCCTTTTACATAAAACTCATGGAAGTTGCTGCCGGTTTCAGGCCCCCTATACTTGTAATAAACGCTTGTTATTTTGGTTTTGTGCTTGCTTAGAATGTCCTTGACATCAGCTGCAATCTCTCCAGCTGGTTTTTCCTGCGTTGTTGTGGTTTGTGTTTTAGCTGCTGTACTCGATTCTGTCTTAGGTGCAGTTGTTGCTGGAGCTACCTGCGCAGGAGCGCAGGCTATTATCAAGACTAAAAGAGAAACAATGCATAATGCCGATAGCCCCCGTTTCATAAATCAAGGTGAGCCAGGCATATTTAAAAACTTTTCCAATGCAAACCCATACGAAAACTTTTTATATAACATCCATAATAAAATCATTGATGGCAAGAGTTAGTAAGATAATGCTGACTGGCGTGCCAACCCTGAAAAAAGAGGCGAAGATAGAGGATGCAGCCAGGCTGCTGGCCCAGACTCAGGTTGGCTGTGTGGTTGTAGTTGAAGATAAAAATCCAATAGGCATTGTTACAGAACTCGATCTTGTGAGAAATGCAGTTTCTAAAGGAAAGAGCCTGAAAGAGCCTGTAGGCAGGATAATGAGCTCGCCGCTTACTCTTATGACGCCGAATATGAAGCTTGACGAGGCGCTGAAGATTATTGACACGAAAAAATTCAGAAAGTACCCTGTTGCCGAGAACGGGGCATTAATCGGGCTGGCCACGAAAAAGGACATTGTTAATGCAATAAGCGACAATTTAAGGTTTCACAGGAACATACAGAACATTGTGCTGATACTTTTTGTATTGTTTGAATTGTTTGTTTTTGTAATCGGAAGATATGTGCCGCAATATCTTGCTTTTGGAGCCTGAAAACATCAGAATTCCACAATTCAAAAGAATGGCGGTTTAACACTCAAAGCATGGCTCAGTGGAATTCCGTGATATGAGCGAGCGAGAGCGAACTCTCGCATGCCACTGCTCAAAAATCACTGGATAACTTTGCGTAAGCGACAAGTTCCAGTGATTGTAAAGGTGATTTTTGACATGATAAAGATAAGAAGCATAATGACAAGGAATGTTATCACAATATCACAGGGCTCGACTGTAAAGGAGGCTGCGCAGCTCATGTCGTCAAAATCAGTGAGCAGCCTGGTGGTTGTTGAGAACAGCAAGCCAGTTGCCATTGTAAGCGAAAATGACATTATAAAAGGCATCATTTCCAATAAAAAATCAGTCAAAGATGTGATGAGCGGGGAATTTATGAGCATATCCCCGTCTGCAAAATTTTCTGAAATAAACAATTCCATGAGGAATGGCAAAATCAAGAGGTTTCCTGTAGTTGAAAATGACAGATTAGTTGGGCTTATCACAGAAACAGACATCATACAGGCAACAAGGGACTTCACAAGGTTCCACCAGATAGTGCAGGAAGTTATACTGGCTGTCTTTGGATTCGCAACAGCCTTCTTTTTATTTTACTTCAGCCCGATAGGAGCATCGGTTTTCGGATGAGCAGGCATCAGAAAGATATTTATATGGCACAAAAATTAAATATCCGAGGGCCTGTGGTCTAGCGGTTATGACATCGCCTCGACAAAAATCATGTTTCGGTGCGGCGAAGGTCACCAGTTCGAATCTGGTCGGGCCCATTATATAAATTTATAAATTAAAAAAACAGGTGAGAAAATCAAATCAAGGCTTTATCCTAAATTATTCTTTTCCGCGCTCTTTTTAGCAATCTTGCTGCTTGCCTTCTACATAACAAGGCCTTTTCTGCCTGCGCTTTTTACAGGCGCAATCATAGCCTATCTGGCATACCCATTGTATGAGAAAACATTAAGGCGCATCAGGAAAAGGCATATCGCTGCATTTATTGTCGCAATATTCATAGTTCTTCTCTTCACACTGCCGTTTGTCCTGATTCTTGGCGCTGTTTCAAAAGAAGCATATGACACATACATAACGCTAAGCAAGCATAACCTTGGAACTAATTTCATGAAAATAGTGTGCAAGGACGAAAGCTGGCTGTCGTGCAGGTTCATAAGGTCGTTTGTCGGCTTTTTGCCGGAAGAGGACCTTGATTACTACCTTCAGTCCACAATTGAAAATATAACGGGCTTTATCATAAATAATGCCACGAAGTTTGTCGCGGCAATCCCCTCAATTCTGCTTAACTTCTTTGTAATGATTTTTGTTGTTTACTATCTGCTTAAAGACGGCGAAGCAATAGGAAAGAGGATAAAAAACATACTGCCCCTGAAAGAGTCCCACAAGCAGCACGTGCTTGACAAATTCAAGGAAGTCACATCAGCGGTATTCTACGGCAACATCTCAACAGCGCTTATGCAGGGCATTCTTGGAGGCATTGGATTCTGGATACTTGGAATTCCGTCGCCGATTTTATGGGGGTTTGTGATGACTCTGTTCGCATTAGTTCCTTATTTTGGCACAGCAATTGTGTGGCTGCCTGCTGCATTAAACCTCATATTCATAGGCTATCTTCAGAATGACAGCCCGTCCACAATTAGGGGCGTGATTCTGGTTGCTTACGGGGTACTGGTAATAAGCAGCATCGACAACATTGTAAAGCCGAAACTGATAGGCGCAAAGGGAAAAGTGCATCCTGTCTTGGTGCTTCTTGGGGTCTTAGGCGGATTAAGCCTGTTCGGGTTTATCGGCTTGATTCTGGGGCCTGTTATGCTCGCGCTCCTGATGACCTTTGTTGGCATATATGAAGAGGAAAAAGCAGAGCTCGAGAAGTATTTTTGACAAAATGAAGCTTAAGATCAAGGACATAGACATCGCAAGCGGCGGCCCCCTGATTTCTGTCATGAACCATAAGGATGCTGCAATGCTTGACCTGCATGTGATGGACAGGATAAAAATAAAAAAGAGAAATAAAACAGAAACAGTTGTTGTTGACATAGCGCAGAGCAGCAAGGTGGTGCCAAAAGGAAGAATTGGAGTTTTTGAGGAAGTCATCAATTCCCTGAATTTAAAAAATAATGATGCTGTTGACATTGAAATTGCCCGCAAGCCGCTCTCCATTGACTACATAAAGAAAAAACTTGACGGGCAGAGGCTGAGCAGGAAGGAAATCGGCCAGATAGTGTGGGACATTGTGCACAACAAGCTAAG
>JACPMU010000051.1 GCA_016185865.1 Candidatus Woesearchaeota archaeon
TATCCACACAAAATACTTTGTGATGTGTTAGTTGCCGATTTTAACATTACTTTTCTTCTAAACGATTTGGAGGTGTTAAAATTGGTGCAAAAGACAAAACTAAGCTCTGCGGAACAAAGCATTGAAGATTTCCTTCAAAGTTTGCTAGTGGTAGACTTCAACAGCCGCGGCTTGGACAAATAACGGAAAAAATGAATGAACATAAACATTTAAATATGAATTGGCTTGAAAGCCACATCATGATTAGGCAAGATTATTATAGGTGCTGTTGTTGTTGCTAGTTCTGTTTCATTGTGTTAGTTAAGCGAGGGTGCCCAAGCGGCTAAGGGGAGCGGCTGCAAAGCAGCCATACGAGCCGAATGAAAATTTGGCAATGAAATGTTGCGCCAAGCCCGCTTTATCATGGGTTCGAGTTCAGCAAAAAGCTGACGAAATTCCCATCCCTCGCTTTTTTATTTAAAACAAAAACAATATAAATTTAAAGAATAAAAAATCAACTTCTAAAATGCCGCTAAAACTGTACAATACATTTACGATAAAAAAGGAAGCACTTCAGGGCTTATGTATGCAGCGATGTTCTTAAAAGATACTTAAAGTACTTAGGATTCAAAGTCAAGCACGTCATGAACATCACAGATGTTGATGACAAGACGATAAAAGGCGCGAATAAAGAAGGAATTTCCCTGAAAGAATTCACAAGAAGGTATGAAAATGCCTTCTTTGAGGACATTGAAACTTTGAACATTGACAAGGCCGATGCTTATCCAAGAGCTACGGACCATATAAAAGAGATGGTTATAATTATCAAAAAACTGCTGAAAAACAAGACAGCATACAAAAGCGAGGACGGCAGCATTTATTATGACATTTCAAAGTTCAGGGATTATGGAAAATTATCACATACAAAAGTAAAAGACTTGAAAGAAGGCGCAAGGATTAAGCAGGATTCCTATGAGAAAGAGGATGCAAAGGATTTCGCTCTTTGGAAATCCTATGACAAAGAGGATGGAGATGCTGCCTGGAGAACAGATATTGGCAACGGAAGGCCAGGCTGGCACATTGAATGCTCTGCAATGTCTATGAAGTATTTGGGAGAGCATTTCGACATTCATGCCGGCGGAATTGACTTGGTGTTTCCGCATCACGAGAATGAGATTGCGCAGAGCGAATCGTCAACTCATAAAAAATTCGTCAACTGCTGGTTCCATAACGAGCACTTGCTTGTTGACAGCCATAAGATGTCAAAATCCCTTGGGAATTTTTATACATTAAGAGACTTATTGAGCAAAGGTTATAATCCAAAAGCGATAAGGTACTTGCTTCTTTCAGCGCATTACAGGATGCAGCTGAATTTCACAGAAGAGGCTGTTAAAGCATCTGAGCATGCTGTACAGAGATTGAATGACTTCATGATTAAGCTAAAGGAAATTAAAAATGATATCAAAAGCAAAAACATTGACAAAATAACACAAAAAACTAAAAAAGAATTTGAAAAGGCAATGGATGACGACTTAAATATAAGCACTGCACTGTCCTATATTTTTGATTTTGTAAAGGAAATCAACACATTAATGATGGAAAACAAAATCGGAAAAAATGACGCAAAAAAAATAATAAAAACTATGACGGAATTTGATAAGGTTCTCGGAATTCTTGGGGAAAAAGAGGAAAAATTAAGTCCTGAACTTAAAAAACTGATTGATGAAAGGGAAAAGGCAAGGAAAGAAAAAAATTTTGCAAAAGCTGACGAGATAAGGAATCAGTTAAAAGAAAAAGGAATAGTTCTTGAGGATACCAAGGAAGGGGTTAGGTGGAAAAGATTAAAATAAAAAAATTATTTAATTGCGTAATCTAATAACAAAACTCTTTCCCCCCGATAAACTGGAAATAGTCCAATATGCCTTAATTCTCCTGTAATAGATTTAGCCGATGCAATTGTTTCCAAAGAAACATTTGCTTTTATGGGTGTTAATACCTTTACTCCGCCCAAGTCATGCACATCAAAATCTGTTAGTAATTTTGCAATATCAATTTTCATTCTTGCTAAATCTAAAACTGCTTTCCCACCAAACTGGTCAACAGCTTCAAACAAATATCTTAAATCTGGGTTTTGGCCTGTAGCATATTTAATTTCTGCTGCAACTCTACTTGTTTCTTTAAGTTTTCTATCACGATACCAGTTAGCGTATTGATTCACAACTTTATTGTCTACTCCTAATAACTCATGAAATATATAATTAGTGCCAGCACGTATAAAATCAGCAGGAGTTTCAGTTAATTGCTCTCGTACATTGTCTCTTATTATTTGACCTCTGTCTCCTCGTTCTTTATCGACTGGTTTGAGGAATTTTCTTGACCTAAATTTTTGTACATTGACCATTTTCCCACCTCAAAAATCTTTTATATTAACTTTTGACTACTCATATTTAAACTTTACCAATTTCAAAACTCAACCTGTACCTCCACATCCTTCTCAGGATGCTTGCCTCTTGTCGGCTCAAATATGATCTGCTCTGCGGATGTGGCTGCCTTTATCTCAGCCTCAACCTCGTCAAAATCAATTTCCTCTATTTTTGCCTTTATTGTAAGTGTTTTAATTGGCGTTTTTAATGACAATTTCTTCATTGTTTTCTGCTTTCTTGCGAATTCAACGACGGAAACAACAAAATCTCCGATTCTTTCTGCGTGCTCATCAATCATTTTTATTTCAGGCCATTTTGCCAAATGCACACTTTTAGTTTTTTCATGCTTTCTAAAATACAGCTGATAAAGCTCTTCTGTTATGAAAGGCATTACGGGAGCCATAAGTTTTATTATTGCCAATAAAGCATTATAAAGCCCGTATTGCGCGGAAATTCTCGCGTCTTCGCCTCTTTTATCAACATTGTACAGCCTGTCCTTTATTATCTCAAGGTAATTGTCGCAAAATGTATGCCAGAAAAATGTTTCTGCTGCAAGCTTTGTGTGCGAATACTCATAATCCATGAAGTTATCAGTTGAATCCTTCACAACCCTGCTCAGCTTTGACAAAATCCATCTTTCAATAAGGTGAAGCTTGCTGGGCTTCTGCAGCCTGTAATCATCAAGATGAATGGAGGCAAACTTTGCAGCATTCCATATCTTTGTTATAAATTTGCTTCCTGTAACAAGGTCTTTCTCCTGGAAAGGCATGTCATCCCCAAGCCTTTAGCAGGCTGCCCAGAACCTCAATGAATCAGCAGAATATTTCTTAATCATCTCCCTTGGGTCAATCACATTGCCCTTGCTCTTGCTCATCTTCTTGCCGTGCGGGTCAAGCACAAACCCTGAGATCATCACATCATGCCATGGAATATTACTATGGTGAAAGTAGCTTTTTACAACAGTATTAAAAAGCCAGAATGTGATTATGTCATGCGCCTGCGGCCTTAAGCTCATTGGATGCAGCTTTTTTTGAATATTTTTGTCAAAAAGCTCAATTGCAATGTCCGGCGTCAATGAGGAAGTTGCCCATGTATCCAAAACATCTTTTTCGCCGATGAATTCGTTGGAGCCGCACCTGCACTTTTTAAGAGGACTATCTACAAGCGGATCAACAGGCAGCTGCTTTTCTTCAGCGACAATTATTTCACTGCATTTTTTGCAGTACCAGACAGGAATCGGGATTCCAAAATGCCTCTGCCTTGAGATGTTCCAGTCCCATTTCAGGCCATTGACCCAGTTTTCGTATCTAACCCTCATGTGCTC
>JACPMU010000043.1 GCA_016185865.1 Candidatus Woesearchaeota archaeon
ATTTGCTGAAGCTGATTGAAGAGCTTGAATCAATACTGTCAAACCCCCAGAAAATACTTGACATAATCAAAAAAGAGCTAAGCAGGCTGAAAGATGAATACAACGATGCAAGAAGGACGCAGATTATAGAGCTTGAAAGCGCAGAGCTCGAGACAGAGGACTTGATAAAAGACGAGGAAATGGCTATAACAATAACAAACTCCGGCTACATCAAGAGGCTTCCTTTGCAGACATACAAGCTCCAGCATCGTGGAGGCAAAGGAGTCATTGCAACAACAACAAAAGACGAGGACATTGTAAAGGACATCTTTGTTGCAAGCACACATTCCTGCATACTTTTCTTCACAAACAAGGGAAAAGTGCACTGGCTCAAAGTCTACAATCTTCCGGAAGCAAGCCGTCAGGCAAGGGGCAAGGCAATTGTCAATCTTCTCGAGCTTCAGAATGATGAGTTTGTAACAGCTTTTGTGCCTGTAAGGAATTTTGACAATACGCATTACCTCACCATGGCCACAAAAAAAGGCACAGTCAAGAAAACAGAGCTTATGGCCTACAGCAATCCCCGCAGGCATGGAATTGTCGCAATCAAGCTTGAGCAGAATGATGAGCTGATTAATGTTGAATTAACAGACGGAAACCAGCAGATAATACTAGCGACAAAAAACGGAAATGCAGTAAGGTTTGAAGAGCGCAATGTAAGGCCCACAGGAAGGTCTGCCCAGGGAGTAAGGGGGATAAGGCTGGATGATAATGACGAAGTGATAGGCATGGTTGTTGCTTCAGACGAAAAAACGCTCCTTAGCGTGACAGAAAACGGCTATGGCAAAAGAACTCCAATATCAGAGTACAGGCTCATCAACAGGGGAGGCTCCGGAGTCATCAACATACAATGCAGCGAGAGAAATGGAAAAGTTGTTTCAATATGCCCTGTGACAGAGAATGATGACATTATTTTCATAAGCAAAAACGGCATCATAATAAGGGTGCCTGCAGCTGATATTTCTGTCATTGGAAGAAATACGCAGGGAGTTACCATAATGAAGCTGGAAGCAGGAGACAAGGTTGTTGCTGCTGTTAAAGTGACCAGAGAGAATAATAGCCATTAAAAAACAAACTTTTTTATAGCAATTAAAGTTGATTTCTGTCTATGAAAAGCATTAAATCCGTGCTTGATGAAGTGCTTATGGAAATACAGCCCGACAGGAATTATGAGAAAGAAATATTCAGTAAACTAAACTTCATCATTAAAAAAATAAACAAAAATCAAAAAGACATTAAAGCTATTCTAGGAGGCTCGGGAGCCAAAGGCACCTGGCTGAAGACTTTTGACGCTGATATTTTCGTCCTGTTTGGCTACAAAAGATTCAATGACAAAAGCGGCAAATTGTCAGATATTCTGGAAAAAATCCTTAAAAAGAAATTCAAAAATATATCAAGGCTGCACGGCTCAAGGGACTACTTCCAGATCAGGCAGGGAAATTTTACGTTTGAGATTGTGCCTATACTGAAAATCCAGAAGTCACAGCAGGCAAAAAACATAACTGATGTGAGCCCATTGCACTCCAAATGGGTTGCGAAGCACAAGAAGCTGGTCAATGAAATGAAGCTGGCAAAGCAGTTCTGCCAGGCCCAGAATGTATACGGCGCTGAAAGCTACATAATGGGATTTTCCGGCTACATATGCGAAATCCTCACAGTCTATTACGGCTCTTTTTTGAATTTGATAAGAAATGCCGCGAAATGGAGTGACAAAGTCGTGATTGACGTGCAGAAATACTACAAGGGCAAAGATGTTTTTAAGCTCGTCAATACATCAAAGCTTATATCTCCACTGATAGTCATCGACCCTGTGCAGAAAGGCAGGAATGCGGCAGCTGCATTAAGCGTTGAGAAATTCGGGGCTTTCAAAAAAGCCGCAAAAAAATTCCTTAGGAAGCCGTCAAAAGAATTTTTTTCCAGGAAAGATATGAAATCAATATTTTTGAAGGCAAAAGCAGGCAATGCAGAATTAATAATGATCAAAGCAGGCCCGTTAAGCGGGAAAACAGACGTTATTGGAAGCAAATTGCTGAAAATTTATGAGTTTTTGAATCAAAAATTGCTAAAGCACGGATTCAGGATAAAAAAATCTGATTGGGAATGGGGCAAAAAGCACGATGCAGCGTTCTATTTTATATTTGACAGAAAGCCATTGCCGAAAACTGCTGAGATTGAGGGCCCGCCTGTTAAAATAACCAGTCACGTCGAACATTTTAAAAAATTGCATAAAAAAACATTTATGAAGAATAACAGGATGTATGCAGCTGAGCAAAGAGAATTCACAAAGCCCATTTATTTACTAAAAAGCATTATAAAAAATCAATTTGTAAGAGAAAGATGCAAATCAATAAAAATTGAAGTTCTCTAAAATGCAGGCAGTAATCCTAGCGGCCGGAAAATCAACAAGGACATACCCATTGACGCTGACAAGGCCAAAGCCCCTGCTTAAGGCTGCAAACAAGGCTTTGCTGGAGCATAATCTGGATAATTTAAACGGCATTGTTGATGAAGCCATTATTGTTGTCGGCTACAAAAAAGACTTAATCAAAAAATATATTGGAAGCAGATACAAAAATATAAGGATAAAATATGTTGTCCAAAAGCAGCAGCTGGGGACAGCGCATGCCGTCTCTTTAGCGGAGCATTATATCAAAAACAGATTTATATTGCTTATGGGCGATGACATCTATTCAAAAGAAGACATTAAAAAATGCATCAGGCACAGGCACTCAATATTAGCAGCAAAGGCAAAAAATCCAAAAAACTTTGGTGTTGTTATAGAGAAAAACGGAATTCTGGCAGATTTTATAGAAAAGCCTAAGAAATTTGTCTCTGATATTGTAAGCACAGCCTTTTACTCGCTTGACAGGGAAATATTCAAATATATAAAACAAATCAAAAAATCAAAAAGAAACGAGCTTGAGATGCCTGATGCGGTTAAATTACTGTCAAAAAAGCAGAAAATACATGTGATCAAAAGCAAAAAATGGCTTCCTATAGCAAGTGCATTTGACTTGTTAAATGCAGACAAAATATTAAGGAAAAGCAATAATATTGTTGGAAAAAATTCGAGAATATACGGAAATGTCAAAAATTCCAGCGTTGGAAACAACTGTGTTATAAAAGGCACTGTCAGAAATTCAATCATAATGGACAAATCCGTCATTGAAAGAAATTCTATTGTTAAAAATTCCATAATTGGAGAAAAAACCAGCATTGACGGCAAAATATACAACTCCATTATATCAGATAATGCAAAAATAATTAATTCAGTCATAAAAAACTGCAAAATATGGCCAAGCAGGAAAATTTCAGATAAAACTGTGGGGCATGATGTCCAATGATAGTTGAAAAGATTGTCGAGTACATAACAATTGGAATGTCCACAGGCGGCTACTTTGGCTTGTTTATTCTGATGGCTCTTGAAAGCATGATAGCTCCTGTGCCAAGCGAGGTTGTGATGCCGTTTGCAGGCTACTTGGTCCTGCAGAATAGGTTTAATTTCTGGATTGCGGTTTTGGCCAGCGGCCTGGGCTCTCTTTTCGGCTCTTTAGCCTCTTACTACATGGGAGCCTATCTTGGCAGGCCTTTTGTGCTGAAATTCGGAAAATACCTCCTGCTTGAGGAAGAGCACCTTGAATGGGCTGAAAAATGGTTCAAAAAACAGGGAGAAAAGACAATCTTCATAAGCAGGTTTGTGCCTGTTGTGAGGCACCTGATATCAATACCTGCCGGCATCGCAAAAATGCCCATGAAAAAATTTCTTGCCTACACTTTTGCAGGAGCAGCCATCTGGAATCTTATACTGCTGTACGCAGGCTTTAAATTAGGGGAGCACTGGGGCAAGATCCATGAGTTTTCAAAAGAGCTTGATATAATATTTGTCATTGCCGTTGTATTGTTTTTCGCGTATTTCATATGGAAGCACCATAAGAGGAGAAATGAGAAAAGCAGATAATATTCTGATATTGATAATCGGAATTTTGCTTTTTATTGTGTCTTATAATTTTGACCAGCAGGCCAATTTGTTTTTTGAGGGTGGAAAATTCGCGTTTTTGGATTTTGTTCTTGGAATTGCCACCAATTTCGGCATTGTTATTGCTGTGATGCTCTTTATACCAACCATTATTCTCTATAAAAAAAACAAAAAAATCATCTATTTGCTGTGGTTAGCTTTTATTATTTCAGTTATTGCAGCTTTCGTAATTAAATTGATCGTGCTTAGGCAAAGGCCGATAGAGGCGCTCACTTACCCATTTACTGGCATACTTAACTATTCATTTCCAAGCATGCATGCAATGGCTGTGTTTTCATTATTGCCATTGCTGGCCAGATATCTGCCAAAGCAAAGGCATTTCTGGATTGTATTCGGCCTTTTGGCTGTGTTCAGCAGGATTTATTTTGGCTTTCACTTCCTGAGCGACATTGTGTTTGGGGCTTTTGCCGGATATTTCATCGGAGATTACCTGTTAAAATTATATGAAAAGAAAAAAATATGAAAGCAAGCAAATTTGAATGGAACAGGCAGCTTTTTCACATTTTTCTTGGAATAGGAATTGCCGCACTGCTGGTTTATGATTTAATTGATAAGAACAAAATATTGATTGTTATTGCCATTGGAATGGTTTTATCTTATTTCAGCACAAAAATTAAGATTCCAGTCATATCCTTATTATTAAAAAAATTCGAGCGCAGGGAATATCTTAAAAAATTTCCCGGCAAGGGAATTATTTTTTATTTTATCGGAGTTTTCGTTGCACTGCTGCTGTTTCCAAAAGACATTGCGATGGCTTCAATAATGGTGCTGGCGCTTGGAGATTCTGTGTCGCATCTTTACGGGCTGCATTTCGGCAGGACAAAGCACCCATTTTCTAAAACAAAATTTATTGAAGGCACAATTGCAGGCATAATATTCGGGTTCATAGGCGCTTTTGTTTTTCTCCCATGGTGGGAAGCTCTTTTGGCGTCATCCGCAGCAATGGCTGTTGAAGCTATTGAGATAAAAATAGGGGCTGAACAAATTGATGACAACTTGATTGTGCCATTGGCAGCAGGGGCTGCTGTCTGGGTTGCTAGGTTATTTTAATTCTAAAAACGAAAAGATAATAAATAACCTTTCAAATTGATATGCTCCAAGATGGGGCTTGGAGTATTTTTAGACGAACCGGACTTGGACGAGAGATTATCCAGGCGGGCAAGAAGAAGATTGTCGGGGTTGGAAGAATTAGGAGAATATCCTGATGAAACGCCGGAGTTTC
>JACPMU010000049.1 GCA_016185865.1 Candidatus Woesearchaeota archaeon
TCTTCGTCTTCTTCCTCACCCTTGACATTGGCAGTATCCATTTTCTTCAGTTCCTCTTCGCTGAAAAGCTCTGCAAACAAATCCTCTGTTGATTGCGAAGTTTCCTCTGCTGCTTCCTGGGTTGCTTCTTGCTGTGTTTCCTGCGCTGTTTCAGAACTTGCTGGCGTTTCAGAAGCAGGGGATGAATCGCCGAAAATATTTGCCATGGGGCTTGCTTCCTGAGCGATAGAAGGCTCATTGGTAAATATTTCCTGGCTATCGCCAACAAGATGCTGCAGCATCTTAATTACTTTTTTTATGTCATCATGCGAATCTTCTTTTGTATCAACGCTGATTTTCATAGTGCCGCTCTTGAATAACAAGCTTAAAAATCTTTTGGTTTGTTTTGGTCATCAGATGGCGCTTCTAATTTTTCTCTTATTTTGCTTGCAAATTCTTCATTTTCTTTCTTCTTTTTTCTTGTCCTGAAAACAGCAAGAATTATGATTGTGAACGCTATGAGTGATGTTGCTATAACCAGCAGGATGTTCCTGATGGAAGGCTTCTGCTCTTGCGCATCTATCACTGTAACCTGCTCTTCTGTTTTATTGCCGGCTTCGAGGCTCGCTTCAGTAGTTTTATTTTCTGCTGGCTGTGGAATTTGGACTTCATTGGCTGCTGTCAGGTTTGCTGCTGTTTCATTTGACGTGTTTTCCTCTGCTGTTGGCTCAGGCAATTCCGCTTCCTGAGCCGGTTCTTGAGCTCTGATAATATCAACAAAAGTGCTGTTTTCTATCACATCGCTTATGCCTTTAATTGAATACGCAAACCTCATGTTTATCGGCTCTGCTCCTTCCGAAAGCTTTTCCATGTACAATGAATAGTATATTGATGCATTTGGCTTTAGCGTTAAGCCATGCTTCAGGACTTTTGCATTTTTTTCAAATGACGGAATGTCTTTGATTAACGAGACATGGCCTGGAAGCGTGATTGTAGCAGCAGAATTGATGTCCTCGCTTGGATTTATGTTCCGAAGCGAAATGTTGAGATAAAAAGGCTTTTTGACTTCAATGCTTTTGTCAATAGACTTGTTCAGTTTCAGCTGCTTGGGAAGCACTGTTATTGCCAAAATATCTGTTGTTTTTTTCTCTGTTTCAAACCCGTTGAAATAGCTCAGGTTTCCTTTCAGGCTGTATTTTCCTTCTTTCTCGGCAATGATTGTTGCGGTGCAGGCCTTGTCGTATTTTGGCTGAAGGGAGCCTTTCCATTCCATCAGCCTGTAATCCAGCTCGCATCCCTTGGCTTCTATGACATAAAAAGGTGATAAGTCGTAATTAAGATTGATATTTGTTATTTCAAAGTCTGTCGGGTTTGATATTGTCACTGTCAGTTCAGTTGATTCACCCTGCAATAAGCTGCTTAGCTTTGCCTTGCTGCTGGCATTCAAGCTTCCTGTGAGTTTGTAGATAGTTGCATCAATTTCATAATAATTCGCATAGGTAGTTATGTTCCTGTGCGAGAAATTTGCCCTGTTTATGCAGATCCTGAAAACATTGCTTGACTTGCAGGCTCCGTTGTCAACAATCAGCGCTGTTGCCGGCGTCTGCACAAAAGCCTTTTGGCTGTTTTCATCATATTTGAAAACAAAGGTTGCTCCGTCAATAACCTTGTCTGTGTCAGTCATCAAAGTTCCTGAGAATATCTCGGTCTCGGCATATGCGATTTGCAGCATTAGGCACAATACAAAAAAGAATATTGTTATTTTTTTCATGCAGTCCTTATTACTTAAACAATATTTAAAATTAACTATTCAAACACTTTCTGCCAGTTCATGTAGATATTGTTTGCCACTTCATGCATGTCCATGCCCTTGATTTCCGCAATCTTGCTGTAGCTTTCGATAACAAAGGCAGGCTCGTTCATTTGCTCTTTATACGGGCTTAAATAGGGACTGTCTGTCTCGCAAAATAATTGCGAGATGGGAACATTTTTTGCAATGTCCTGGAACTGCTGGCTTTTCACAACAATTGCAGGCACTGTCAGAAACCACCCATTGTCAGCAATTCTTTTTACAATGGACTTTTTGCCTGAAAAGCAGTGCATAACTATTTTTTTATTTTTTGAGGATTCAAGCATTTCAACGCATTTCTGCTCTGCTTTTCTTGAATGGACAACAATCGGCTTTTTCAATTCCTCTGCAAGCCTTATCATTTTCTCAAAATCCCCAATCTGCTGCCTGTTTTCCCCGTGGACAAAATCCAATCCCACTTCGCTTATTGCTACAATATTGTTTTTGTTCTTTCTTATAAATTCTATTTCCTCGCCGACATCAAAATCCTCAGCATTTAGCGGATATTCCCCGCTTTCTGTCTCTTTCTTCAGGGCATTTCTCGGGTAAATCCCCATTCCGCACTTTACAATGCCATATTTCTTTGACAGTTCAAGGCACTTCCTGTTTGTCTCGGGGTTTATGCCGTTTGTGATTACATGCCTCAATCCTGCATTTCTTGCCCTGTGGATTATTTCATCTATTTTGTTGGTTAGCAAGTGATGGTCCAGATGG
Source organism: Candidatus Woesearchaeota archaeon (assembly GCA_016185865.1). Taxonomy (GTDB): domain Archaea; phylum Nanobdellota; class Nanobdellia; order Woesearchaeales; family GW2011-AR4. The sequence goes on from JACPMU010000049.1 coordinate 2,543, forward strand.
GAATGCACATCGACTAAGAGATTCATTTTAAGCTGTTGATTTCAGCAAAGATTTAAATAATTATTGTGTTTCCTGTGCCATTATGGATACTGTCAGAAGCAATGGCGTATAGGTTTTTGAATTCTTATAATTATTAAATTAAATTATAATCTTGTTATCATATAAAAATGAAGCCAGTTAACCATATCAAAATAAAGAAACAATTGTCAGTCAATGAGCTAGTGAAGCAAATGAGCTCAGCAGGAGTCCTTGGAGCCGGCAGGCTTGGAAAAGTTGTGAATATATGCGAATCAATGATCAAGGACAAACAATGCAAGGTTTTTCTTGGACTTGCTGGCCCTCTTGTGCCTGGAGGAATGCGAGAAATAATAATCAACATAATAGAAAACAAATGGGTTGATGCGGTCGTAACAACAGGCGCTGCTCTTACCCATGACCTTGGGGAAGCGCTTGGCTACAGGCACTATCAAGGAAGTGCAGATGCCGATGATGCCGAGTTGCGCAAAAAGGGCTTTGACAGGGTTTATGAGTCATACATGCCAAACAAAATTTACGAGGGCATGGAAGATTTTATTGCAAAAAATTTTGAAAAATTCAAAGGTAAAAAATCAATAAAGGACTTTTTATGGGAGCTTGGAAGATTGACACCAAGCAAATCAATATTAAAAGCATGCTTTGAAAGCAAAATTCCTGTGTTTTGCCCTGCAATATCAGATTCAGGAATTGGGCTTATGGTGTGGGGGCAGCTGGCAAAGGGAAAGCAGTCTGAAACAAGGGCTTTTGAGGACTTAAAAGAGATAATTGACATTGCATGGACTGCTAAAAAAACAGGAGTTATTTATTTTGGCGGAGGTGTTCCGAAAAACTACATCCAGCAGGCAATGCAGTTCTCAAAAAAAGCCTCTTATGGGGTGCAGGTCACAATGGACAGGCCTGAGCCCGGTGGAAGCTCCGGAGCAGAGCTAAAAGAGGGAATTTCATGGGGCAAACTTAATCCAGATGCAGAATTTGTTGACCTGATATGCGATGCAACGATTGCAATGCCTGTTATTTATGCTGCTCTGAGGGAAAGATTATAGAGAACTTTGAATAATTGCCATTTTGATAATTTACATTCAAAGTTCTCTTAGAGAATTTTGACAAAATTTATGTATTTCAAAATTCTCTATAGTATATATTTCAAAACCCCCCTTAAGTCTTTTTTCTCAATTACAATATCAGCAGCTTTTTTCAATTCTTCGTAATTGCAGTTAAAGGCAATCCCCAGCCCGGCTTCCTGAATTATTTTCATGTCGTTTAAATAGTCCCCGATAAAAACGCACTCCTCCATTTTTATTTTTTCCCTTTCTGCGATTTTTTTCAGAGCAAGAGCCTTTGCATCAATGTCAAACTCAGTGGCCTCAACCCCTGAAATCAGCCCGTTTTCATCAAAATAAATCCTGTTAAGAAAGACATCGTCAAAAAACTCATTGTAATCCGGGATAAATTTTTCAAGGATGATGTTAAGCGAGCCTGATATGACAGCAAGCTTGAAGCCTCTTCTTTTCAGCTCTTTTAATGTTTCCATTGCGCCTTCCATTAATTTTAAATGCCCTATTGCCTTGAGGAAATCTTCTTTTTTTGCATTTGTCTCCCTCCATAGGCTTATGTCATGCTCTGCCCACTGAAGATAGGTTATTTCTCCGCTGAAGAATTTCTTTTTTGCATCCTCCCTCCTGTGCCTGTCAGTCTGGAAATAGTCATGGAATATCTGCCATGAGAATGTGACATTGTCTATCAAGGTTCCGTCAACATCAAAGCACACCAGTTTGTATTTTGGCATTTTCCAAGAAAAAATTAATTGCAGCGCCTGCTGATATCATCCTTCATGTCGTAAAACAGCATGCAGAATTTATTTGTTGCCTCGTTAAGCTCTTTTTTTCCCTTTTTCGTTATTTTGTACCTTTTTATCTTGCCTTTGCTGCTTATTTCCTCTATGAATTTGTTTTTGTTCAGGTACTTCAGGACAGGATAGACAGTCCCGGGGCTTGGCCTTGTGCCTTTCCTCTTCCTTATCTCTTCCCTTATGTCCTCCCCTGACATGTTCTTCTTGCTTATAAGCCTGAGAACTATAAAAGTCAAAAATCCCTTCATGGAGCAGCAGCTTTCCATATTGGATAAGATGTTGGCTGTTGTTTATAAGTTTTTTGATTATATCGCAAAACCGATACATTTAAATATTTGCTCGTTTTCCAATATCGCATAACCGATATAAACAAAACGGAGGTAACTAAAATGGAAGAATGTGGGTCTTGCGGATGCGGCTCAAGAAGCTTCTTCACAAAAGAAGAGCAGGTCGAGATGCTGGAAAACTACAAGGAATCTCTCGAGAAGGAAGCCAAGGGAGTTGCAGAAAGGATAAAGCAAATGCAAAAAGATTAAATTTTTATTTTTTTTGTTTTTTATATTATTAAGAGGTGCTTGTGATGAACTTTGAAAAAGAGCTTGAAAAGGCAAAGACATTTTCAGACATATTCGAGATAGCAAAGGATATCGTCAGGGAGTTTCTCGGAGCAGAACAAGCTGGACTTATGGTTGGCGTCACAGACTTGGGCTCGCACAGCCAGGGTTTTATAGGCGCTTTCTATTCCTTGAATTCAAACATGATAATCATAAACAAAAAGCCTTTGGCAAGGATACTGCAGACAAACCCTTCATTGTACAATTACTACATATTCCATGTAATGCTTCATGAATATGTACACTCAATCGGCTCTTATGATGAACTGCAGACAAGGCAGCTTGTTTATGAGATAAGCAGGCATTACTTTGGCGCAAACCACATGGTTACCCAATTAGCATCAAATATGGAAAAGTTCATGCCGAACCTTACATATCCAAGCCATGGTTTTCAGCCGCCGCAGGATATTAATATAGAGTTTGTCAGGGGCATTGACAGGAAAAACACAAATTATATAAATTAGGCAAAGGTGAAAATTTATGGAATTCGAAAAAATAGTGCATGAAAGGTATGCTGTAAAGCTTTTTGACGGAAGGAAAATACCGGAAGAAAAAGTAAACAGGCTTTTTGAGGTGATAAGGTATGCGGCTTCATCTTTTAATATACAGCCCTGGGTTGTCAAGGTTGTAACAGACCAAAAGACCAAGGAAAGGCTGACTCCTGTGTCAATGAACCAGAAGCAGATAGAATCATGCTCCCATTTGCTTGTCTTCTGCGCAAACACTGACATTGCAGGCAACATAGACAAACTTGAGAAGCTCATGAAAAAAGCAGGCGCAAGCACCGCATATATAGAAATCATGAGGGGCTTTGAAAAAAGCATGAACTATGAGCAGAAGCTTTCCTGGGCTCAGAGACAGACTTTTCTTGCTTTGGGAAATGCGCTTAACGGGGCAAAGGCTCTTGGCTTTGACTCATGCCCTATGGAAGGCTTTGACCCGAAAGAATACTCAAGAATACTGAAGCTTCCTGACAGCTTGGTGCCGACAGCATTGTGCCCGATTGGATACGCTGCCGACAGCCAAAAGGAAAAATTGAGGTTTCCAAAAGAAGAGGTTTTCATATAAAGATCTAGCAATGCATAAATAAAAGCAATTTTGTTAAAAGCTTGTGAATATTTTTGCTAGTACATTCCTTTCTTGAAAAAATTTGCATTTTCAAAATCCGCTTTTGTCTTGTTTTCTATTTCTGCAAGCTTTTCCCGGCTTAATGGCTTAAAATCTTCAGCCGATTTAGCATTTTCCTCAACCTCGTTTGGGGTTTTGCAGCCGATTATTGCCAAATCAACATCCTGGGAAAGCGTGTAATGCAATGCCTCTTTCATTGTTACAGAAGAAAGCACATGCCCCTGCCCAGCCACTTTCATTGCAATAACACCCATTTCTCTTTTTCTTGCTTCAGGGATAACAGTCGAGATAAAAGGAAAGTAATGAGTATCTGAAGCATTTGCGCATAGCAATACAGTGTCAAAATCATATTTCTTTATGGCTGATATCAGAATTTCTGGGTCATGATGCCCGGTTATTCCCAGAAACCTTATTTTTCCTTTTTTTCTTGCTTCTTCCAGGGCATGTATTGCTCCATCATCTGAGAAAATTTCCTCAATATCATGTATTGTCCTCAAATCGTGCAGCTGCAATAAATCGATATAGCTTGTTTTAAGCCTTTTTAAAGAATCCTCAAGCAAAAGCATTGTCCCTTCATATGTCCTGTCATGGGTTTTTGAGGCAAGGAATACCTGCTCTCTTTCTGTTTTTTTCCAAAGGTACTCTCCAAGATAGTCCCTGCTCTGCTGGTAAGCAGGCGCAGTGTCAAAATATGTGATTCCCACCTCAAGGGCTTTTTCAATTACAGCCTGTGCCTGCTTGTAATATCCAGTTGTCCTGAGAATGCCTTCTCCCCCAAGCCCAAAGACAGTGACATTTCTTCCTGTTTTGCCCAAAATTTTTTTGGATAATGCCATTTTATAATGCCCCTGCGGGGAATTGAACCCCGATCTTAAGGTTTCTGACAAAACACGAGTTTACCGCAACCTTACGTTCTGATCCGTTATACTACAGGAGCAACAAACAGGTTAAGAATATCGTTTATAAATTTTTGTTAAAGGAAATATAATAAACATGCAAACAATAAAAAATAACGAGAGCCTCTTTTAGAAGCAAAGTGATAAAAGTGAACCGCTTTTGTTGTTGTAGTTAAATGTATTGGCGAGGCGGAGAGGCTGTGAACAAAAAGCATACAGCAAAAGATTGCTCGCCTGTGCCGCCGAGCTGTAACTAATGTGCGAAGCACGGATTTAAAATTTAAATAATATCAAATTTATTTACAAGTTTATTCTTTCCAGTCCCTAAGAGAAATCTGCCCTTTTCTCTTGTTTTCAGGCACTCCAATTTGCTCCTGTCCCAGCTGCTTCTTGATGCTCAATGCAGTTTTCCCGCCAAGAAGATGCGTCAGTGAGGACAAGTCAGCATTTTTCAAGTCCTTGATGTCCCTTATCCTGTTCCTGAACAAAATCCTTGCCCTTACCCTTCCTATGTTCTCCAATCTTACCAAAGGCAGCAATTCCTCCTTGACACCGTACTTCAGCCTTAGCCTTAATTTCACAATCTCTTTCAGCAGGTACTGGTAATGCATTATCCTTCCTATTTCCTCTGCTGCGTAAAGCAGCCAGTCTGCAAGTTCAAGCTTAACTCTTAATTCGCCTGGCCTTACGTTGTATTCCTCAAGCAAAAAATCCTCGTCCTGCTCGTTTATCCAGTAATTGAACATCAGGGATGTTTTTACAGAATTCAAAAAATCCTCGTATTCAGGCTCGTACATTGAAGGCTCATTCTCAAGCAAAAAGTCGCTGAACTCAAGCATTGACTCCTGCACCTTGTCATACTCCCTTATTCCAACCTTCAATAAAGGCCTTATCTCCAGAGTATGCGATATCATCTGCAAAAATGAGAATGCATCAATTTTCTTGTCGCTTGCATTCCGCATGCAAGTTATTATAAAATTAGCAGTCAAGGGATCAATATAAAGCTCTGCAACCCTCTTGCCCATCAATGTTGTCTTGAGCTTCTCATCCGATAATTCATTGGCGCTTGAAAAATCTTCTCCTTGCCTCATTATGAATTCCCATTCCTCAAGCATGTCAATGACTTTTGAGATTGTTGCATGCAATCTTCTCAAGTCCTTGAACTGGTATGCGTAAAACGTCCTGTCAAAGAAGTCAAAAAGCTGCTTTTTTGTTGTGATGAAATTTGCTGCAATCAGTGAAAGCACATAAGTTCTTAATACAGGCTCGACTGCAAGCTTTGAGTAAATGTCCTCAGGCAATCCGTTCAAATACCTTTCCTCTATTTTTTCCTTCTCTCCATTAGTAAGCGCAATTGCAATTGACTGGCCTTCACTGTCATAATTTGGACGTCCGGCCCTTCCTGACATCTGCAAATAATCCAAAACAGGTATCCATGTTAATCCATGGGCTGTATACCTTTTCAAATCCTTTATTATTGCCCTGTAAGCAGGAATGTAGGCGTGCAGCATATTATTTTTATCGCTCCGTTCCTGAAATTGTCCTCGATAATGGCTTTTTGCTCCTGCGTTAATCCTGCATGATGGAACGCAATCCCTTTTTTCAGGCAGAAGGCAAGCCTCTCGCATTGTTTTGTTGGCTTTGAAAGCACATTCAATGCTTTGTCGGACAATAGCTTAAGCTGCGCATCATCGCTTTTTATTTTTTTTGAAATGTCCTCGGCTGTCTTCTCAGCTGATTTTTTTGTATTAGCGAATACCAGTGCCTGCTTCCCGATTTTTATCGTGTCCAAGGCGATGTTAAGGACAGAGCTGTCAAACTCGTCATCAAGCTTTATAGATTTCATAAGCAAGAATAAGAAAGGGTGGTTTATAAAGATTGTTGATTGATTAGCAAGTCAAATAGTTTGTATATATTAATCTCCTCCACCAGTCCACAGAATTCCTAATGGATCATTTAGCCAATACCAATCCTCTGCTGATATATGGTAATTCTTTTTTAAATCAGGTCTCGTCGCATTTAAGAAGCCTATATTCCACGGCAATGTTCCAAACTGGGCTGGAGGAATATGTTCTCCATAAATATGTTTTGGAAAGCCTCGTCCCAGATGTCTTAAAAAGAAAATAGCATAATCATCTTTTGGATGAGCCGGACCAAACATTGGCTCTGGATGTGCATGCCTTCCAGGACCGCCATTTGCATCAATTCCCATAAACATAAACCTTCTATCTTTATACCTTACAACATCTCCAATTTCAAGTCGTTTCCATTTATCGCTGCAAATTCCCAGACGTTCCGCATTTTTTAATTGCATGAATACCTTATCAACCTGTATACTTAAGATTTTTACTCACCTATATTGAAAAGTCTTTGTCTTTATTTAAATTGATGCATCTAAACCACATTCACATTAATAACCTGCTCTGCCTTGTCAATTCCGTCGCTTACTGTCACTTTAACGGTTTTTACTCCCTTGCTTTTGAAGATTCTCTGGTGCAAAGCAGTTGCCTTGTACTTCTCCAAAAACCCGAAGTTCCATGTGTAGGTTAATTCATCTCCATCATCATCAACTGCATTGACAGACATAAGCACAGGCTTGTTCACTTTTGCAGCAACGCTTCTTGTTGCATTTATTATTCTCGGAGCCCTGTTCTTGTCCTTTATCTCCGCTTTTGCAACCTGCCTTATTTCTGCTTTTCCGTCGCTTGCAACAAACACAATGTCAAGCTTTTTTGTCTCTTTTTTGCCTGCTGTGCTGTACGCCGGAGTCCATAAGAATGCATTTCCCTTTATTGAAGAGCCTTCCGGAGGATTGTCAATTGAATATTCTATCACATCTCCGTCAGGATCAGGTGCATTCAATAAAATTGCAATATTGTCCCCTTCCATTGATTTTATTTCCTTGATTTTTTTGAACAATGGGGCGCGGTTGCTCTGCTTTATCTCTATCTGCACATCTTTGGATGCTTCAAGCATTCCGTCGCTTGCTGTCACTTTTACATTATAAGTTCCTGCATCGTCAAAGCCTGACTTGAAAGTGTCTTTGTTGAGGAAATCTGAGTATTTCAATCTTACCCTGTCGCCATCCAAATCATACGCATTCGGAACAATCTTCAGTGTATCGCCTTCATTTATTTTTATCGGCTCCATGTCCTCAATAACAGGAGCTCTGTTTACATCCTTTACTGTTATGATAACATTTTGAACTACATTCTTGTCTTTGGAAGAGGCTGAAAACTGGACATAAAAGCTCTTGCTCAGTGTCCTGAACCTGCCAAGCAGCCTGTCCACAAAGCCCTCTTTTTTGACAGTGTCAAAGCTTGTTTTCCATGCAAATACATTGTCATCAAATTCTGCGCCTTCAGGCAGGTTTTCAGCAGAATATGTGATTTCATCGCCATCAGGATCATTTGCATTCAATGTTATTTCAATTTCCTCGTTCTCATTCAAAATTTTGTTGCCTATGCTTTCAAAAGTTAAAGGTCTGTCAGCATCATTGACAGTAACCTTCACAGTCTTGTCTCCTTTGAAACCCTTTCCTTCTGCATGGATTTCAACATCATACGTGCCTTCATCTTCATATCCTGTATGCCACTCGTTTTTGCTGCCGACAGGCTCTGAAATTGAATACACTAATCCATATTTTTCAAAATCAGGAAGATTAAGGCTTGCAATTTCGTTTTCATTGAAAACAGCATCTTCTATTCCGTCAAGCAGCCCTTCAACATCCACATTTTCCACATCAGCATCCCATTCATGGCTTATTGCTGATGTTCCGTCGGAAATTTCAACCCTTATTTCATGGCTTCCGTCATCGTTGTATGTCGTGTCATAAGTGTATTCGTTGCCTTCTTTTACCTCATCACCATCCAAAAACCATCTGTACTCCAAATCATCTTTGTTCAGGTCTGTTGCTAAAACGCTGAACTCAATCGATTCAGTTTCTTTTATGCTTAATGTCTCTTCCTCAGGATTAAATGACTCAATTATTGGCTTCTCTTCCTTTCTCTCAACAATTATCATTACATCCTCTGAAACGCTTGTTATTCCGTCAGAAACAGTAACTGTTGCAGTGTATTCTCCTGCATCGCCATAAGTTGTCTGCCACCTTCCGTTTTCATCTAAAGGGGATGTGTATGTTGTTATTATATTGTCCGCGTCAGGATCAGTAACGCTCGGCTGCAGGCTCACTTTTTCAGTTTCATAGACTGTAAAAGTGCTGGTAGAAAAAACAATACAGGGGAACAGCAAAAATATAGTTACCAATAAAGCAACCCTTTTATTCATTTATTCCCCCTCAACTTAAAAAAAAAAAAAAAA
>JACPMU010000013.1 GCA_016185865.1 Candidatus Woesearchaeota archaeon
AAAAATTTATAAATAAATAATCTAATTTGTTGATATGGAAGAATTCAGAGAGAAAATTTTTGGATATTTAATAGAAATTAATGATATCGTAGATAAAATTGATTCTGAGGCAAAAAAAGGAGCCAGATATTTTTTGTGGGATCAGGCCAAGAATTTTGTAAAAATAAGAATACTAATAGTTAAAATCAAAGAATTGGACAGAAATCTTGAAAGATTTTCCCCAGATGATTTAATAATGAGATTGCTTGGCACTTCTATTGCATCGCAGAATGAATTATTTCAAAGTTATGGCGAAGATAATTGGTACTTTAAATTTAAGGCAGCTATAAAAGATTTCCAGGATGTAATTTTTGATTTATATATCTACCGCTTCACTTATGATACTTTTTCAGAAAATTCAAGAGATAATGATAGGAAAGCAAATATTTTGATGTCATTAGTTAATACAAGTTCAGCTTTGCTGGAAATTGGTCCTGGCACAGGGCCATTGTTCAGGAGATTGATAAGACGTGGTTATGACGTTAATGCAATTGAGTATGACTCAAGAATGATTCACGAATTATTTTCAAGATGTTCCGAAGCACAAGGCAGAGTAATTAATGCAGATTTTTTTGAATATAACCTTGGAGAAAACATTTATGATATGATTTTTATTGAAAGTGGAATCTTTTTGTTTACTCTTCTAAACAATAAACTTTTTTTTGAATTGTTCCCAAACTTAGAATTCGAGAGGGTAAGAATAGGATTTAATAAAATATTTCGAGCTTTGAAAAGAAACGGAATGTTCTTGATAGGCATCCAAGGTTTAATGAAAAAAGTTGATATTGGTCGTGGAATGACGTTTGAAATGAAAAGAACACAATTAGAAGATAGAGCAGAAAGAGAAATTAATTGGTGCTTTAAAAAAGGATATTTATCAAAGAAAAAAATCTTATACAAAATTAGACAATCAAAGCCAACAATCCCATTTGAAAAATTTTTGCAATTTTCCTTTGAAACTGGGTTTAGAGATATACAAATTCACGATTCTTATGAATGGGTTATATTAAGAAAAGATTAATCAAACTTCATAACCCTTCCTTCAAAATCTTCCTTCATCAGCAATACAACTCTTGAAGGCTCGTGCTCGTCTATCACTTTGTAATCAGCGTATTTTGCAATCTCCTCAGCAAATGATTTGACTTCCTCGTGCAATGGCATGTTTGATTGCTCCAGTCTTTCCCTTGACATGCCAACCCACATATAGGCCTTGACTTCAACAAACATTGGCTTGCTTAATTTGATTATTTCAGCCCATTGCCCTGCATTTACCATATTCATGCCTTTTATCAGAGTGAACCTCAGCACAGTTCTCATTTTTTGCCTTAGCTCTGGCAGCAAGCTTAATGTTTTCATCAAACCCTGCCATGCATTCTTGATAATAGGCCTGTCAATTAAGTTAAACAGCTCCTCATTTGGAGCATCAACAGAAATGTAAAGCTGTGTCGGAGGCTCTTCAAGCAGCTTTTCAATTTTTTCCGGCAACAGCCCGTTGCTTTTTTGTATTCTTTAATTAACTCCGTCAATCTTGGATATAAGGTTGGCTCGCCATCAAGGCTTATTGCAACATGCTGAGGCTGCATAGCTCTTTCAAATTTCTCATGCGATGTTTTTTGATTGCCCCCAAATCCTGAAAGCAGCTTTCTTTGTGCTTCAATCGTTCCTTCAACAATGTCAGCAGGCTCGTCAATTCCATTTTCCATTGCAGGCTCCGTATGATACCTCAAGTCGCGCCAGCAGAACACGCAAGCATTGTTGCATGTGAATGTTGGCGTCATCTGAACGCATTGATGCGAATTAATGCCGTAAAACTTGCTTTTGTAGCAGCCTCCTTCCCCCCTTAAGTCAGATTTAGTCCAGTGGCAGGTTTTAACTCTAGTATGGTTGCCGACAACCTCATACTGCTGATTCTTTAGCACCAGCTTTACATCTGCTGTTATCACGCATATAAATAAAATACAAATCTATATAAATTTTGAGGTTTTCAGGCTTCTGATGGATTTAAAGCCCTCATTGAAAAAGCTTCAGGAAAGCATGGATTTCAAAGTATGGCGCAGGAAAAACAATAATACATACTTTTCTTATGCCTTTAAAATCCCGCAGGAAATGGGCTCAAATGACTGGCAGTTCGGCTTCTATAACTCTAAAAAAGACAGGATAACCACTTTTATCATAACAGGAAACAACATCAAGATAAGGCCTGAAGAGGAAATTTTCAAAAAAGAGGGCATGAAGGTGAATGAGATACAGCTTGGCAAGGTGAAGCTGACATTTGACAGTGCCATTGGAAAAGCGGATGAGTTCCAGCAGAAAAACTTTCCAAAGGACAAAAGCATAAAAACAATTGCAATACTCCAAAACTCACAGGAGTTTGGCAATGTATGGAACATAACATACATAACAGAGGCTTTCAACACATTAAACATGAAGATAGATGCTTCCAATGGAAAGATGCTTGAGCACAACCTTTCATCCATACTTTCTTTTAGGAAAGAATAGTTATGATATAGCTTAATAAAACTATATTTCTCAATTGCGAATTCTTTAAATACAAGCATGATGATATAAATCGGGAGTTGCATGCGAATCCATGAGCATGCTCACATCCAAATTTTCTTTGTGATTAAAATGATAAGAGTGAAAATCAAAAAAATTGCCGATGTCAAAACGCCTTACTATGCCCATAAAGGAGATGCGGGAGTTGACCTGTATGCTGCCGAAGACTACTTATTAAGGCCAATGGAAAGAAAGCTGATTGGAACAGGCATCAAGATAGAAATCCCTTATGGCTATGAAGCGCAAATAAGGCCAAAAAGCGGATTGGCACTTGAGCACGGCATAAGCCATGCCAACAGCATAGGCACAATCGACTCCGGCTACAGGGGAGAGATAAAAGTGCCATTGATTAATTTCAGCGGCAAAGCATACAAAATAGAAAAGGGCAGGAAAATTGCACAGATGGTGTTTGCAAAGGTTGAAGAGGCTGTTTTTGAGGAAATTGAGGAGCTTGAGGAAACCACAAGAAACGAGCAGGGCTTCGGAAGCACAGGATTGGAGTAAAAGAGGTGCAGGAATGGGAAAAGATACAAGCAAGCCGATAAGGTTCAAGACAATACAGAAAAACACAAAATTAGCTGAATTTGCCGCTGACGAAGCCAAGCCTGTCAGCCAGGAAGAGCAGCAATTGGTTGATTAATTCTTAACTTTTGAGTAGTCATCAAGAAAAGATTTAAAAATACACATATATAACTTGCTAACTATGGGGTGGCTAAATAAGAAATCAGAGGCAGCAACAACGCTATTAGTCATTTTAGTGATAGTTTTTCTTATAGGATGGCTTGTCAATGTAAACCAAAGGGAGTGCAAAAGAAACAGCGACTGCTCTTCCGAATCATATTGCGGCAGTGATTTTTCATGCCATTCCTATCCAACAATACAGAAAACAGTTGTTCAGTACAACTTATTCTGGCCTGCTGTTATCGTAGGCATTGCCTTGGTGCTTGCAGCATTGATATATAAAAACGGTGAATTCAGGTTCAGGAAAGAGCAGAAACAAGTTGTTGAGCATAAGGCAGAGGAAAAAAAGCCGGCTGAAGATGTTTCAGAGCCTTACTACAAAAGCGACAGCAATCTGAGAAATCCTTAGCCAAGCATTTTATCCAATTCTTTCTTTATACTTTCAAAAACTCTTTTCAATGGCATTGAAGCATCGATAATTTTTATATCATCATCCACTAATTTCGGCATTTTCAGGAAATTCTGCCTTATCTTTTTCATAAACTCGAGCTGCTCAAACTTCTCCTTTTGCCTGTATTCTATCCTTTCAAGAGCAGCAGAAGGCTCAACATCAAGGATAAAGGCAGCATCAGGCTTTCTGAACTGCTTGCTCTTCTGAATCATGTCTTTGATATTCAATCCCTGTGCCCCTTGGAAAGCAATAGTTGAATAATAATACCTGTCGCAAAGCACGATGTTTAGCTCATGCTTATTGGACATTTTTAAAAACGGCTCTATCGTGCTTTTCAAATGCTCTTTTCTGTCTTTAATGAACAAACCCATTAATTTTCTGCTGCTGCTTTCAGGATTCTTTTCTTTTCTCAGCATCTGCCTTATCAGCTTTCCGTATTTTCCGTTTGTGGGCTCCCTTGTTGTCAATATCCTATATTTTTTATGCCTTGAGAACAAATAGTTATGAAGCATCTTGATTATTTCGCTCTTGCCGGATCCGTCAATGCCGTCAACAACAATAAACATGCCTTTTTTCATGGCTTTTGAGAGTTAAACTTTCTTTATTAAATTTATGCAAAACCGAGCCTTGTTGAAAATGTCAGTTTTGCCATCATTATTTGTGAGCATCATCTAGTTTAATATCAAACCAGAAGGAAATTGCAATGGGAATTCTGGTTTTAGCGAACACTTTAGCATGCGAACTGATGGCAAAACCGAGCCTTTGGCGAGATTTTCAACAAGGCAGCAAAATCGCAAAACTTTAAATAAAATGCAGGCAATCCAACCCCATGATTGTTATACTGACAGACTTTGGGCATTCTGAATACCTAGGGGTAATGAAAGGCGTTATTTATGCTATTAAAAAAAATACAAAAATAGTGGATTTGTCAAATTTTGTCAGCCATCATAACATAAAGGAAGGGGCATGGATTCTGTACAAGAATTACAGGCATTTCCCGAAAAATACTATATTTTTGTGTGTTGTTGACCCCGGAGTTGGAAGCAAAAGGCAGTGCATTGCCGTAAAAACCAAAAATTACTTTTTTGTTGGGCCTGACAACGGGCTGATGCACAAGGCAATTTTTGAAGATGGGATGATTTATGCAGTCAAGCTTCCTGTTAAAAACGCCTCGATGACTTTTCATGGAAGAGACGTGTTTGCAAAAGCAGCTGCAATGCTTGAAAAAAAAATCAAGATTGAGATGCTTGGCGCAAAAACAGCCATAAAAACAAAGCTTGATTTCCACCTTAAGGGCAGGCAAGGGGAAGCTGTCAGAATAGATAATTTCGGCAACATCATAACAAATTTAGGCTCGCTTAATAAAAATTCATACAACGTGAAGGCAAAAAATTTCAATCAAAAACTGGGATTTTGCAAAACCTATGAATCAGCGCCTGCAAATAAGCTGTTTCTCATCAAGGGAAGCTCTGGCACGCTTGAAATTTCTGTTAAAAATTCAAGTGCATCAGCAAAATTAAAGCTTAAAGCCGGAGACAAGATAGAGATAAGCTAAACTTTCAGCTCCTCTGCGCTTTTCCTCTCAGAATAAAGCTCTTTTATGTCATGATAAACTTTGGCTTTCTCTTCTGATGCCATATTATTATACATTCTCATTACCTCAATATAACTCCTCTTTGCTGCTTCCAAATCAAAACTCATCAATGCCTGCCTTGCATCATTTATTTTGCTTTGTATTGTGGAAATATTGCCTGCTGATGGAAGTTCTGGCATTAAAGGCCTTTCTCGCACTTCCTCTCGCCTTCTTGAAAACAGGCTCTTTAATATTGACGGCTTCTCCCGCTTTTTTATCTTTTCGATTGCGCTTTGTATTTCCTCTTCAGCATCTAAAATCTCTTTTGGTTTGGTTTCTTGCCTGAATTCCTTTCCAACATCAAAATCTTCCAATGTTTCCGGAAGCTTGGTTTCGTCAAGCTCTTTTGAAAGCCCAAAATCAAGATCTTCCAGATCAAGGCCGTCTTCAGCAATGTCAGTTTTTTGCCTTTTAGCTCGTTTCATCGGCCTAGCTTTTATCAGTCTTTTTGATTGCACACTCTTTGTTGTTATTTTTAATTTTTTTATTTCTTTTTTTGAAAGTTTTTGTTTTTTTGTTGCAGCCTTTTTCTCAGAAATTGGCTTTGATTTCTCGGATAACGGCTTTAGCCCCTCATTTAGCTCCCTTACTAATCTGTTGAACTCCTCCTCTTCTGTAAAAGTCTCGGATTTTGGCTTTTTTACAAGCTCATCAAAGAATTTTGGCCTTTCTTTCAGCTCTTCCTTAAAATCCGGAGGCGGCAGAATAATCTCAGCAGGCTTATGTCTTGGCTTGAAGAACAGCATTTTATACCTCTTTTTCACAATTGTATCTGCTTATTCTTAAATATTTATTGTTTTAACTTCATATTTCTTTTACTACTTTATAATGAGTAAAATAGAAAGATTTATAAAGGAAAATAGTCTTATGTAGTAGAAAATGACAGGAGTACAAACTAACAAACCATTAGAAATTTTGGTAATAGATGATGAAGCACCTGTAAGAGAAGTTATGGCGGACATGTTAGCCTATGGCGGAGAAAATATCGGTTTAATTGTAAATGTGACTACGGCTGAAGACGGCAGGGTTGGAGTGGATTTATATACGAAAAGATTGACTAATCAACCATTTGGTGCAGTTATCACAGACTTGAATATGCCAAATCTGGATGGGAATGAGGTGGTCAAAAGAATAAAAGAATTAAGCTCAAAAACACCAGTTTATATTGTAACCGGTTATGAACCTAATGCACAATATATAGAAAAGAAAGAGAGAATTGATCAACTAGCTCCAGATGGGGTAATAGAAAAACCATTTACAATGGCAAAAGTTCAGAATACTTTACGAGAAATAACCTCAAAGATATGTGGTACCGGTGCACCACTTCCTCAACAGCCTCAATCATAATCTCTCCACGTATGCGAGCATTTCTCGCATCTTAGGAACTTGGTTTCAGGCTCGTCTCCTGCCCTTGTCTGCACAAGCCAGAAATAGGCTGTTTTGTGGCCGCATTTAGGGCATTCTGCTGTTGTCTTCGGAAGAGTCTGCAATTCTCCTTTGTCTATGACCTCTACTTCCTTGTCTGTTCTGGCTATAGTCTCCCTTACTGTAGCTCCTGCTACCTGGGTTGTTTTGTATCCGCAGGAGCAAACCAGCATCTTCCTGCTGTCTTCCTTCCTTGGCACAAGGATTGAGCCGCATTTTGGGCAAAACATTCTAAATCTGAAAACTTTGGCAAATTGTATATAAACTTAACCTTTTTGGGATAGAATGTCTTTTGACAGGTTGAACAGCTCAACAGCCCATATCTTGACATAGCCAAGCAAAGGAATTCTTAAAATTGCGTTGCCTACAACCTGCTCCTGGCTTACGCTCGTCTCATCAAGGAAAGAGCTTTTTATAGGCATTGGGTTTGTCTTGTAGTTGTCGCCCTTTGTTTGAAAATAGTAAATATCCTTATCATGCCACTTCTTGATAACCCTGTGGATTATTGGGTCTCTTTTTGCGCTCCAGAACACAATGACATCACCAATCTCAATGTTTTCAGGCTTTTTGCCCTTAAGGACCATTATATCGCCTTTATTAAACCCATTTTTTAATGGGAATCCATCAAACTCTTCT
>JACPMU010000057.1 GCA_016185865.1 Candidatus Woesearchaeota archaeon
ATTATTGGCTCCCAGTCAGGATCTGTTTTTTCTGTTATAAGAATCTCGCCTTGCTTGAAGCTTTTTATGTCCTTTACATCCTTTATAACTCTGGCTTTTCCTGCTCCGATTTTCATGCCTACGCTGAGCCCTGTCAGGATAACAGCGCTTTTTCCTTTCAAAACATATTCTTCAAGAACATTGAGGTTTCTCTGGCTCTGCACAGTTTCAGGCCTTGCCTGAACAATAAACAATTCTTTTGTAACGCCGTCTTTTGCCCACTCCATGTCCATTGGCTTGAATTTCTTTGCTTTTTTTGAATAATAATCTTCAATGATGCAGCCCCATTTCGCAAGCTTCAGGATTTCTTTGTCATTCAAGACAAACTGAAAGCGCTCTTTCTCCTTGACTTTGACATTTACTGTTGGATTTGCTTTGTTTTTGCTGTAAATCATTTTTATTTTCTTGCTTCCTAATTTCTTGCTAATAATCGACTTGAAGCCTTTGTTCAGTAAAGGCTTGAAAACATAGAATTGGTCGGGATTAACCGAGCCCTGGACAACATTTTCGCCAAGACCATAAGCAGCATTAATCAGGACAGCGTCTTTGAATCCGGTTTCTGTGTCAATTGAGAACATTACTCCGGAGCAGGCTTTGTCGCTTCTCACCATTTTCTGCACTCCGATTGACAAGGCAACCTTGAAATGATTAAAATGCTTGTCCACCCTGTAAGAGATTGCCCTGTTTGTAAACAACGAGGCAAAGCATTTTTTGCAAGCTTCAATCAAGGCATGCTCTCCCCTTATGTTAAGGTAAGTTTCCTGCTGGCCTGCAAAGCTTGCATCAGGCAAATCTTCAGCAGTTGCAGAGCTTCTGACCGCAACGTCTGTATTTGGACCGTACTGCCTGCACAAGTTTTTGTAGGCATGATTTATTTCTTCTTTTAAATTAGCCGGCAATTCAGATTTTAGTATTGTTTCGCGGGCTTTTTTTCCAGTTTCTGCCAGATTTTTTTTGTCTTTGCGCAAACTGCTTATTATTTTTTTAAGCTTGCTTTTAATTCCAGCCTTTTCAATAAAATAATTGTAAGCGTATGATGTTACAGCAAACCCGTTTGGAATCTTGACTCCATTTTTTGTCAAGTTTATGTACATCTCCCCAAGAGAAGCGTTTTTTCCTCCCACCAGAGGCACATCTTTGATGGAAAGCTCATTAAACCACAGAATAAACCTGTTTTTCCTGCCCAAAGCGATACCACCTCTGTTTTAGATTTATTATTTATACGCGCATATAAAGGTTTTTATTTTTTATTATTTCTTTGGGTTGTTTTAAATGATAGTCGTTATAAAAACAATTATAACAAAAACTTTAAATAAGCATACAAAATAACATTTTACGGGGGTGTATGTTAAAATGCCAGATTTTGTAAGGGTTGCGGGTACAGGAGATTTAAAGCCTGGAGAATGCAAGGCTGTAAATGCAAACGGCACAGAGATTGCATTGTTTAATGTGGACGGTGAATTTTTTGCCGTAAGCAACACCTGCCTCCACAGAGGCGGACCTCTTGGGGAGGGAATGCTTGAAGGAGACGTTGTTACATGCCCTTGGCACGGCTGGCGCTACAATGTCAAAACAGGACAAAATGCAATGATACCCACTGCAAAAGTGCAGACTTATCAGGTCAAGGTCGAAGGAAATGACGTGATGGTTGCAGCAGAATAAATTTTTTAGTTTTATTATATTATTTTATTTTCTTCTTGTGTATCCTGACTTTTAATTTCCTCACTGATTTCATCGCTTCCCTGTAACTCAGCAGAATGTTTTTTGCTCCGTAATGCATTATTACAGACTGCGAATTTGCAATTCCAAGCTTTATTGCAAACTCAATGTCATTTTTTCTTATAAAACCGCTTAAAAATGACGAGGCAAAAGCGTCACCTGCCCCTGTGGCATCAACAATTTTTACAAAAGGAGGCTTGACAGTGTAAATGTATTTTTCATCAACAACATACAAGTTATTTTTGCCGTCAGTTATCACAACAATTTTTGGCCCCAGGCTTTTGAGCCTGAACAAAAGCCCTTCCACGGAATCTTTTCCTGCAAGCATGATTGATTCTTCTTTGTTCAAAACAAGCAGTTCTGTCCTGCTCAGTATGTGCTTCAGGTGGCGCGTTCCCTTCTCGGCAAGGTAAGTGCTTGGGTTGAAAGCAATCTTAATGCTACGCTGCTGCGCAAATTCCGCCAATTTCTCCATGGTATGGAATGACTCCTCAAGCATTGCGCCAAAATAAAACCATTTTGCCTTGAGCTTTTTGTATGGAATGTCTTTGTTTTTCAGCTCGTCATTAATGCCCTTGTAAGCCAGAATTGTCCTGTCGTGCTCCAAAGTGTCAAGTATGACAGAATAGCCAGCATGCCCTTCCCCATGCGCGCATAGCAAATCTATTTTTTCCTTTTTCAGATTTTTGTATATAAAATTAGAATTTGTTCCTGTGCCGAGCTTGCCGATAAAGCCAACCTTGTGGCCAAGCCTTGACAGTGCAACTGCCGTATTTGTTCCCCCTCCTCCAACCGTAAATTCAAGCTCGTCAACAAGTATCTTTGAGCCGCTTGGAAAGGCAAGCAAATCAGTCTCTCCTTTTGGGTCTATTATCTTGATTAGCTCGGAAAATCTTGTCTTAGCAAAAACATCCAATGTAGCGCTGCCGACAGTTATAACATCATACATGAAAAATTCATTTATTTTTCTATTTAAAAACTTATCCTATCCAAAATCTCATGGGCGTTTTTGGAATTAAGGTACTTTTCAATATTTTTATTGCTTAATCTGATTAAAAACATCATTTTTAACGATTCTTTTTCATTGTTGCTTATTCTTGCACTTTTGTCAGCTTCCATCATTCCATACGGGTAGCCGATAAATATAGGATCAGCGCAGTTGCCTGCCAAGGCATTTATTATTTCTTCTGCTTTTTCCTTTTGCCTGTTAAAAATCTCGAATCTGAAGATATGCCTTGACTTATTGTGGAATTTGGCAAAAAACATCTCTGCCCTGTGGCTTGTGCTTCTTATCTCGACAATCGGATAATAAAACCATGATGAAAGTTCGCTTATGCTGCCTAAAACTGCGCTCAGCAGGTCTCCATTGTCTGTAAACAAAGAGCTTGTCTTGCTCAAGGCGCATAAAATTACATTATTCTTGCTGCATGACCCATAAAGCTGGCTTAGGTATTCATCTTCATTCGTCAAAGTGCTTTGCAAGTTTCCGTCCAAAACAATTGTATCTGACAGTTTATTGTCAGCAATCATTTTTGCCAGCTTTAATTCCGCAAATCTTCTTATCGCGTTTGCAACGCTGCTTATTTCCGCTTGGTTGATGCCAAGCATCAGGGTGTGGTCAAATGAGCTGAATGACATTTCCTCCAAATCAATGGAGTTGTTTGTTTTAAAAAAAGATGTTTTGTAATAAATTTCATTGTTTTGGCTTATTGCCTGTATGAATGCCAGAGTTTCAAATTTTTTAGAGATTATTTTTTTATTGTTGTTGTATATCACAAAGCAAACTCTTACCAAATTCAGTGAAAAATTTGCAGAGCCGATTATTTCAGCATTGCCGCCGTCGACAAAAGCAATGCTCTTGCCGTTATTTAATCTGCTTATCTCATGAAAATTTTTTATGTCAATCCTGCACGGCCTGTAGCCTTCCCCGGAGAATTTCGGGAATGCGCTTGTTATTGCTGTTTTTTCATCAATTGTTTCCAGAATTTTTTTAATAACTTCATCATACATGGATTGTTGATAATTTGATTAATTTTTAAGTTTATTGTTTTGGGTGCATAATTTGGTTTTTATCGTCGGAGTTTTTGCTTTGGAATATAAACCAAAAAACCCTCAAAAATTCATGTTTTCATAACTTTTTTAAACAAAAGACTAAATTCTACACTTATGTATGAATTGATCATAACAGAAAAGCCCAATGCAGCCAAAAGGATAGCCGAGGCTTTAGCAGACGGCAAGCCAATAAAAGAAAGCCATCAAAGTGTTCCGTACTACAAGGTTACCCGCGGAAAAAAAGACCTTGTTGTTGCGTGCGCTGTCGGGCATTTGTACGGGCTTGCGGAAAAAGAGAAAAAAGGATGGAAATTTCCGGTGTTTGACATAGAATGGAAGCCTGTTTCCGAAACCTCAAAGGAGTCAAAATTCACAAAAAAATACCTTGACGCCATAAAGAAACTGAGCAAAAATGCGGATAATTTCACAATAGCAACCGACTATGACCAGGAAGGGGAAGTCATAGGGCTTAATGTCATGCGCTATGCATGCAAACAAAAAGATGCTAACCGGATGAAATTCTCAACTTTGACAAAGCCTGACTTGGTAAAATCATACGAAAACAAAATGCCGCATCTGGACTGGGGCCAGGCAGAGGCAGGTGAAACAAGGCATAGCCTTGACTGGATAAACGGCATAAATTATTCCCGCGCATTGACATCAGCAATCAAAAGCACTGGCTCATTCAAACTAATGTCAACCGGAAGGGTGCAGGGGCCTGCATTAAAAATCATTGTCGACAGGGAAAAGGAAATCAAGGCGTTCAAGCCCATTCCGTTCTGGCAGATAGAACTAATTGGGGAGCATAACAAACAGTCAATAACTGCATGGCACGAAACCGATAAATTCTGGAAAAAGGCAGAAGCTGACAGGGTAATTGAGAAAACAAGGAATGCAAAGGAAGCAAAGGTTGGCAGTATTGAAAAAAAGCAGTTCAGCCAGATGCCCCCTTTTCCTTTTGACCTAACGTCATTGCAGGTGGAGGCTTACAGGTGCTTTAATATTTCTCCAAAAGAAACACTTAGCATTGCGCAGGAGCTTTATACATCCGGATTAATATCATATCCAAGAACATCAAGCCAGCAGCTGCCTCCAGCAATTGGCTACGAAAAAATCCTTAATGAACTGTCAGAGCAAAAACAATACCATGAACTTGCAAAAGCACTGCTTAAAAAATCGAAGCTGGTGCCAAACAACGGCAAGAAAACAGATCCTGCGCATCCTGCAATATTCCCAACAGGAATTGTTGCAAAAGGCCTGAAGGAGAGGGAAGTGAAGATTTATGACCTGATTGTAAAAAGATTTCTTGCGACATTTGCGGAGCATGCTGTAAGGGAAACAATAACTGTTGAAATCAACTGCAGCAATGAGATTTTCATCGCAAAAGGTACAAGAACCATAGAAAAAGGCTGGCATATTTATTATGCGCCTTATGTGAAGCTGGAGGAAATTGAGCTGCCGAACATGAATGAAAACGACAAAATAAAAGTCAATAAAATTGAGCTTCTTGCCAAAGAAACACAGGCTCCTAAAAGATACACTCCAGCATCCATAATAAAAGAGCTTGAAAAAAGGAGCCTTGGCACAAAAGCAACAAGGTCGGAAATTGTTGACACTTTGTTCAACAGGGGCTATGTGCAGGGAAAGGCCATAGAAGCCACAAATCTGGGAATTTCAACAGTTGAAACTCTTGAAAAATATTGCCCGAAGATACTTGATGAGGAGTTGACAAGGCATTTTGAAATTGAAATGGAGAAGATAAGGGAGATGAAGCAGAAAAAAGAAAACATCCTTGAAGATGCAAAAGACGCCATAACAAAAATAATTGCTGACTTCAAAAAGCACGAGAAGCAGATTGGCGAGGAGCTTTCAAAGGCAAACAGGGAAACCCAGGATGAGATGGCTTTTCTAGGCATCTGCCCGGTTTGCAAGGAAGGAAATATAACAATGAGAAGGGGAAAATTTGGCGCTTTTGCAGCATGCAACAGGTATCCTGACTGCAAGACTATTTTTTCTTTGCCGAAAAACGCATTCATAAAGCCCGCAAAGAAAAATTGCATTGTATGCAGCTATCCGATGGTTTTGGCGATAAAAAAAGCAAAGCAGCCAATGGAATTCTGCCTTAACCAAAAGTGCCCGAGCAAGAATGTGGAAGGAGAGGCTGGACAGCAGGCAAAGGCGATTGCAAAAGGCGATGTCAAAAGGAAATGCCCAAAGTGCAATGAAGGCGATGTTGTGCTGAGAGGAAGTATTTATGGGAAATTTTATGCTTGTAATAGGTACCCAAAATGCAGGTTCATAGAAAAGCTGGAAAATAAGGCTTAGTTCTAGTGTTTTAGATGCATTGATACTTATTTAATATTTCATAAAAATTCCATTGTAAATACATATTTTTTAGGTTATTTATCATTTAAAATAGTAAAGTTTAAATAGTAGTTACATATATTATAAGTAAAATAACCTAAAAATGATGAAAAATATCTATAAAAAGTTGTATTCTTATGCCACAGAAGCTAAAAATGATACTTTTGATTTTGCCAGGGATGACAAATCTTTCCAAATTCTGAAATTAGCCGTTGATGATATAAAAAAAAGATACAGCCTTTCTCCTTCTGAAATTTTAAGCCTGATAGAGGAAAAGCAAATATCAAAAGAAATTTTAATCCCAGTTTCAATATTCGAAATTGAAAATTTAAGCGCTTTGGAGGCTGTCTGCAAGTACCTCAAAGAGGAGCTTGATCTCAGTTATTCCAAGATTGCCTTGCTGCTGAACAGAAACAGCAGGACAATATGGACTACCTATAAAAATGCTTTAAAGAAGAGAGAAGATAGACTGCCTGCAAAGGAATCAAAATTTTTCATTCCTGTTTCTGCTTTCACCGACAGAAAATTCAGCGTTCTCGAGTCAATTGTTTGCTATCTGAAAGAGAAATTCAGCCTTCGCTACAGCGAAATTGCAGTGCTGCTGAAGCGCGATGAAAGGAACATCTGGACATCCTATAATAATTACAGGAAGAAAAATGAATGACGAATTAACAGATAAATGGAAGAGAAAAAAGGCTGAATTAGACGAGAAAGCCAGTGAATTAAAGACTGAGCTCGAAGCCAAAAAGGCTGCAAAAGCAATAAGCCCGTTGGCAGACACAAGCCTGGACGACGACATTTCACGCCTTAAAGATCTGATTGAATTCTACTCAAAAGAAGCAAAAAAATACAGCAGCAAACTAAGGAAGCCGGAAATTCAAGGCCCAAAGGCCGCTTGCAGCGTATGCAATCCCGTTTATTGTTTTGGCCCTTATAATAACAAGCCTGTTTTTGTTCAAGCCGTCTGTTATCGGCTATGTGGTCTTAAGCCAGGAAACGGCTTATAATGAAAGCTTAGGCTTAAGGATAAATGAAAGCGGCACTTATGAATGGAATGTGAAAAATCCGGGGATGATTAAGTCTCTGAAGGCCAGCGGCAGCATTATAGGCAACGGCACTGTAAAGGTTTATATAGAAAAACATGGGGAAAGATATTTAATATATCAGAATAAATAATAAAAATACAAAATCTTATTAAGTACCAAGCAGAGAGGAATAGGTAAATGCATCAGAAAATGCCTGTTAAAAAGAAAAATGTTGGAATGAGCCTGGCTGTTTGGATTATTATCATAGTTGTTTTAGCGGTTATTCTGTTCAAGGAGCCGTCAATCACAGGCAAAGTAATCCAGGAAAAAGAGGAGATATTCAGCGAAAACCTAAATCTGCAGGTGGATGAAAGCGGCGAATACAACTGGACTTTGAGGAATCCCGGCAGCATAAAGTCCCTGAAGGTAAGCGGCAGCGTCACAAGCAACGGCACTGCAAAGGTTTATCTGGAAAAAGACGGCGAAAGAAAAGTTTTGTTTGACAGCACAAGGCAGCTTTTTGATGTCAATATCCATGTACTGCCTGAGTACAAAAAAGTGTTCCAGGGAGACGAGATACTTATAGAAAATTTATTATTTAATCTGAGGGGCTTCGGAGCCGGCAATGTGAATGTAAGGTACTCAATAAAAGACTCCAAGGGAAATATCATAGCAGCTGAGGAGGAAATTGTGTTTATTGAGACTCAAGCCAAGTTCATCAGGACACTGGTCATACCTGCTGAGATAAAGGCAGGCACCTACACTGCTTTTGTCGAGGCTTATACAAACAGCACAATCCTTGGCTCTGGATCTGATACGTTTGAGATAATGTCAAAATACAAAACTCCGTCTATTGCTGAATTAAAGTACTATTTAATTGCGCTTGCAGCCATAGTCGCGCTTGTTATAGGATCTTTCATAGGAGCTTATGAGTACAAGAAAGCCAAGAAGAAAAAGGCAATTGTCGAAATAAGGGAAAAGGCTCCTTTGGCAAAGATATCCAAGCTGGAAGGGGAATTAAAGGCTTTGGAGTCTGCTTACAAGGCAGGATTCATATCCAAGGAATCCTATGAAAAAGATAAGAAAAGGATTGAAGGGATGATTGGCAAAAATAAATGACTGCATGTTAATTGGCTGTTTCCAAGAAGCAAAATTTCTTAAATAGAAACTAATACCCAGCATTGTTTTGGGGGCAGTTTTTTGGCAAAAAAGGCAAATTTTCTAGCCATAGCAGCATTGCTTATATTCTTTATACTTATTGTCAATGCCTACTCTGAAGAGAAAGCAGGAGAAGATTTAGAAGGTTCTGCCAATGAAACTTTAGATTTGAACAATCCAGGCAGTGAAATTAATGGCAGTGCTGAAGCAGCCTCTAAGCAAAACGATGTTGAGAATATTCAAAATAATGAGAACAAGGGAAAAGCTGTTACAGCAAGTTTTGGGGTTTATTTGAATATAGTGGGCTAGGCTATTCGAATGAATATTTTAATTACCTTTGCTTTTGCCTGAATTCTCTTCATTCAAATGGCTGTCGTTGATTTTGGCAAGAGAATTTAAAATATTAGAAAAAACCGCAGAGTTTAGCATTATGCCGGAATGCGCAACCATGTTGCCAGCACCGTCTTCTTGCTGGGCCTGTATATTCACAAATTTTCCATAGTGGTTTTTTATTATGCTAAATTTGTAGGTGTAGTAATCATCTTTCACTTCAAGCCCTTTTAAAGCTGCAATGATTTCATTTGAATGGTAGACCTCAGTGTCGCCTCTGTCCATTTTAAAGCACATTCCTCTTGAAGCCAATATCTCCAGATGGTGCCAGATGGTGGCTCTGCCAAGGCATGTTGATTTTTCAATTTGGGAGACAGTTATGCCATTTTTGTTAAGGGTGAGGATATCCTTAAGCAGATTATGTATATATTCTGCTTTTTGATGGGAAGGCAAGGCTGAATAGGCGCTCTTTTCCAAAATGCCCTGCGGAAGATTAATTTTTAACATTGTGTTATTTGAATGCTGTTAAATGATTGTTCGAATGACCATACACCATCATTCAAATGTTTATTGTTTTACTATCTTTTTTATTTTATTAAAGTCGTCTGTCAAACTGTCAATTAATTCGAATGGCGCTATTTAAGCTTGCTCAGCGCCTTGGCTAAATCATCTGTTAGGTTAATGGGAATCATCACCCCTCTTGAAACTGCGTGCTGCCCCTGCCTGTTCTCCTTTTGCTCGTGTATGCATATAAACTTTCCTTTTGTGTTTTCAACCATGCTTATTGAGTAATGAATGCCGGCATGGTCATAATCATTCAAATGGCTGCTTTTTCCAACCGGATAGAATACATCCACATTTCCATGTGATGCCTTGTAGATTTGGGCTGTGCAGCTAAGCACTTCCAAATGATGCCATATTGTGGAGTAAGTCAGCCCAGCAGCCTCTTTTATCTGGGAAATGGTCAATCCTTCCGGATTAAGCTCAAGCACCTTTCTGAGCAGATTGCTGAGGTATTCCTCCTTCTCCTTAGCAGGCAATGTCTTGAAAGCCTCTTTCTGCAGCAGTTCCTTTGGCAGGTTAATTTGAGCCATAATCTTAGCCTCATTTGAATGGGTATAAATATTTTTTGATATTGATAAAATATAACAGAGTAATCAAAAACAGAAAAATAAATATAGTAGTTATTAAAATTATAGTTATCATGGCAGTCACAACAATACCTGTGAGCAAGAAATTTCATGACTGGCTCAAGGGCAAAGGAATGAAAGGGGAGAGCTACGAGGATGTCATAAAGAAGCTGCTTAAGCCTGAATTCAAGCAGGAACTGGAAGAATCACAAGCATCTTCTGACGACGAGACAGAGCTTGTTTAGGCCTTTGATTTCACATTCTATGGAGCATATATAAATAAATTAAAGTAGTTGCTTTTCCCATAATTAATACCTATAAAATATATTTAAATACTTATATAATATATATTTTATTTGAATGAACATTTGAATGCTCATTTGAATGGATAGTTTTGAGCAGTTTAGCAAAAGAATTTTTGGATTGGGCGCAAAGGCTGCAAGCAGCCTTTTTTTCTAAAGAAAAATAATAAAATTTTAAGGCAAAATGCTGAAATTTTAAAGAAAATCCTCCAAATTTCAGCAAGATTTCTGTTGTGAAAGCCTGAAAATTATGATATATGCTGTATTTTGTATAACAAGCAAAGCTGTTATAACTGCTGCAAAAATTATAATATTATAGACGGTATAATATGCATAACATTATGATAAGGCAATGCCAATTAAATATCATATAAGCAAAATAAAATTTACAGTGAATGCAATGAATATCAGAGTATGTATCCAAAGAAGCTGTTATATTATTTACAATTATTAATCTGCTATAACAGCGACAGCAGCAATAAGAATAACAGTGAATGCACAAATCATTGAAATTGCAGCTCAGCGCAAAAATGCGTCTTTTTTGATGCAAACTCTGCAGCAAAATGCATTAAAATGTTCGCTTAATATTGAAAGATTCTGCGTACACTTAAGCATATGCCTTAGTGATCATTTTTGGCTGCTGAGCCTGCCTGCTGAGCATGCTGAAACCTGATTTTGGAGTAACTTCAAATACTTAAAGTCCATGCCTTGTCCAATAAAATAGCTTTATACAAAAGTTCGTATAAAATAATTATAAATACTTATATAATATCTTTGATTACTTATATAATATATATTTTATTTGAATGAACATTTGAATGCTCATTTG
Organism: Candidatus Woesearchaeota archaeon; assembly: GCA_016185865.1. Taxonomy (GTDB): domain Archaea; phylum Nanobdellota; class Nanobdellia; order Woesearchaeales; family GW2011-AR4. The sequence goes on from JACPMU010000057.1 coordinate 10,949, forward strand.
AATGGATAGTTTTGACAGGCTTGATGGATGAGTGCCAGAGCCTTCCAGCATGCAGCCTGAACTGCCGGATAATCTTTTATCATCCGGGCTGTAATGGCCTAAATTTTTGTGCTGTGTGAGCAAGAGTTAGCCATAATATCCTGAGCCAGAAAACAAAAATTCTGGGTGCTGCATGGCTGCCTGTCCATATTGGCAGAAGTGTTAAATTTTTGCGCTGATAGTCACTATAATGATTATAACATAAAACAATAGGTATATTCATTACAATAGCATTGATAGTATTATTAATGCAAGAGGCATAGCCTATATAGTGACATAAATAAAGACAGTGAATATTATATATTATAGAAGTGCATTGGGTATTAATGCATGCTTTTAATATATCGTCAATAACTAACACATGAAAACAAAAAATTATGGTGAGTGTTATTCATAAGCTTAACATAGCAATGATAATAAATATATCTTAACAAAGAGCTATAGCAGGTATGATTGCATGTTGTAAATGCATTCAGCATAATCAATATGTGTAAAAACAGTCATATAAAAACCGGCATGGTTAAGATGTTATCATGACTAATAACAAGGAAAACAATAATGAGAATCAGGGCAATTTATGTTGCTTAATCAAAAACAATGGCAAATATAACAACACACACCTTACCACAACAAAAAGAAAGCTATAAGCAGTGAATAGTTTATTTAAGTTGCAGCCTTTGGCTTATTTACGGCTGCTGAAATTATATAAGTAATTAATACCTATAAAATATATTTAAATACTTATATAATATATATTTTATTTGAATAAACATTTGAATGTTCATTTGAATGAATAAATTTTAGCACATTATGCCACTGTTTCTTTATGCAGTGCAAAAATTTTAATTACTTTTTAATTCTGTCAAATAAATCCCAGAATTCAATCAACACTTTTGGGCTAAACCTATATTTTGAATTTTCCATTTCGTATATTAATTCTTTTATTTCAGTTTTATTAACTAAGTTGTTCTTATACGCAATCAATAAAGCTCTTAAAGATCCTATAGGTTTGATTCCAAAAGCCTTTGCAGCCTCTCTTGCAGACACCTCATCTATTATAGCCTCTTTTTTCTCCAGCTGCAAAGCTAATGCAATAGTTTCTGCTTCTCCTATATCAATGTCATAAATTGCTTGGATCTTTTTAGCCTTACCTATAAATTTTTCAGTAAGAGCTATAACATCAATTTCCTTATTATCTATATGCTCTTTGATGATAAAGGAGTCTCTTGAATTTTTCTTCATTCCATTTACCACAACTTCTTGATAAACCTCGTTTGTTATCTCAATATTGGCAAAAATCTTTTTTAGAATACCTATTTTATTCAGTTTACCAAATATAATCAAAGGGGATGCGTTGATAATCAAATCAAGCCCTCAAAATCTTCTCTTAATTCTTTAACGCCGTAATGAAAATCTATCCCTTTTTGCACAAGAATATCCATAAATTGTGTTAGTGGAATATTTGCAATGCGTGCAGCTTTCCAAGCAGTTGCTTCATTATCCCTGAATTTTTTTAATGCAATATCTAATTTTTTTTCCATAATGCCCTTCTCCAGAACTTCCCTTAGCACGTTAGACTTGCTTTTTTTTTCTATTTTTGAAATTGCCTCTATCTCTTCTAATTCTGGTTTATCAATCCTCACAGATACTGTTTCAGACATATGCCTCACTATTGTATACAAATGTGGTAACTTGTATATAAACTTTTTGTTTTAGAACTAACCAAACTAGCAACAAAAATAGAAAACTTTAAATATTACTTACTTACAAGATATATAAATATGATGGTTAATAGTTATAATGCCGATTTTATATACTTACAAGATATATTAATATTCATAAAATCATGCGCTAAATTTGGATTTGCAGTTCTGTTGTAGCTGATTCTTGTCTGTAAATTCAGGGGAGTTTAGCTGCCTTGATTTAGACATTGAGGGTAAAAATATGGCTGCATTAAGATACTTGTATTTTTTTTATAGATACTTACATAATATTTCTAAAAGATATATAATATGTAATGATTATATTACTAGGTTACTTAATACTTATTTAATAATTATTAATACTTATTTAATATAATAAATACTTATAAAATAAATAATTATACTTATATAATATAAATATGCCAAAAGACAGCAATGAGGCAATTGAAAAGAGAATTTTAAGTACTATAAGCTATCTGAAAGGGCAGGGCTTTACCTCTGAGCAAATTTCCAAATTGATGCATGATTTGCTTGAGATTCCGTCAAAAGAGGAAATCAAGGTTCCGATTTCTGTCTTTAAAAATGACTACTTGGGATCTTTGGAAAACATTGTGAAATATTTGAGAGAGAATCTTCTTCTCAGCTTCAAGCAAATCGGCAAACTGGCAAACAGGAATGAAATTGCCCTTGCTGTCACTTACAGGAACGCAAAGAAAAAGATGCCTGCAAAGTTCGTTGTTGAGGAAATCTCGCCTTATTCAATTCCTGTTTCAATACTGAAGGACAGGAAGCTGAGCGTTCTGGAAAATATTGCTGCATACCTGAAAGACACTTTCAACCTTAATTACCACAGCATAGCTGTGCTGCTGAACAGGGACGATAGGACAATCTGGACTGTATATCAACGAGCTAGGAAAAAGAAGAAATGAATAATAAATTGAAAATCAAAAAAATTGCAGTGTTTTATTTAATTGCAATAATAGCGTTAATGGCAATAACATCCTGCAATTCAAATAATGCTTCAATAACCGGATTCGCGGTTTTGGATGAAAATGCAACAAATGAAACTGCAATAACACAATCAAATGGGAACCAAACAGCAGCTGAAACAACTGCCATAAATGAAACTCCAGAAGAAACCAAAGAAAAGCCTGAAAAAGAAGCAAAAGAAGAAAAACCAAAGCCGGAAAAAGAAAAAGGTCCCAATGTGCCTCCTGTCTGGAAGTCTGATGTAAATGAGTTTACTTTATACGGAACAACTGCAATAGACTTGAACAATTACTTTTATGATGAGAATAATGACACCATCACTTACACTTCAACATCCCCTGATAAGATATCAGCAGCAATTGAAAACAGCATTGTTACACTGATTCCTGATGGAAATAATTTTACAACAACAATTGAGTTTGCGGCAACTGACGGCGACAAAACAACCAAGAAGGAAGTTAATTTAATCGTGCCTGAAAAGTCAATCGCAATTAATCTTCAGTACAAGCCCGGCACAATTTATGATACAGACGACAACGGCAATGAAGCCACAATCGGCGCAATAGACTTCACTGTTGAAAATTCGCAATTCAGCTGGGATGTGAATGAAACAAATTTATGCGCAAGGTGGGAGGTGTATTCTGTTGAGAGCGGGGAAAGCACAACTGTCTGCTACGGCAGCGAGAAATGCTGCGCATTTGTCGGATTAGGCCCGACAAAAGATATCTGGGATGAGCCGCTTTACCTCACATACGGCCAGTACGATTCAACCCTAAACAACGTTGTAAGCTCCCAGTTAATTTATGTTGACTATGGTGTCAGAAATGACAAGCCGTATGTTGAGATTTACAATTCTCAGTGGCAGAATTTGAGCGCAAATTACTATTTTGCATCAATAGACTTTGAGAATGTATGCATAGACACCTGCGTACTTGAGGGATTTAATGAAACAAGCTACAGGCTTATATTTGAAATTGACAATGCAATCCTGAATCTTGACACGCTTACCTACTCAATTGTCGAGGAGATAACCAGAGTGCCTGTAAGCCTTGCAGTTCAGGATGATGAAGGA
>JACPMU010000058.1 GCA_016185865.1 Candidatus Woesearchaeota archaeon
AGGACTTTTGTGCCTGTGCCTGAGCCGTTTTTTGCAAGGACTTACGGGTATGAAGAGTAAATGATTTGTTGAAATTCTTGCATATTGCATTTCAAAACTTATTTAAATAAACTTTTAAACCTCAACTGAATGCCTCCGTAGCATAGCAGCTATTGCGGCGGACTTGTACCAAAAATCAAAGATTTTTGGAACATCCCAAAAACTTCGTTTTTGCTATGTAATCCGCAGGTCGAGGGTGCAATTCCCTTCGGAGGCTTATTAATTAGACAAAAATGGTTAAATCATTGCGTTATATCATAGCACCATTGCTTTTGACGGTAGCTGGCAATGCTTTTGCTGCGGATGCGTCTCAAATTAAAGCTATAAGAGATTATGTTGTTAGACATGGTACAGTTAGGGATGATGTTGACCCGGTTGCAAGGTATCATGAAGTAGTTTTTAATGGTAGACAAATAAACTATCGAGATATTACAGATACCTTGACCAGTCCTAAAGAATCATCTGAACTAACAGTCACAGTTGGAATAAAGCCTGATGGAGAGGAACGATTTCTGGTTTCCTTAAGAGATTTTTATTATTATTCAGATAGCCATCGAATAAGGTGGTTTCAAGACGGAAGCACAAAACCTAATTCCATAGATGGTACTATTGATGTGGCTATAGAAGCCGTTGAAGAATTTCCAGAATCACCAACCAAGAATAGAATTGTTGCGGAAAGGGTAATAGACTTAAAAGACGAGAAGAACAGGAAAAAATATCAATTATTTTTCGATTTAATAATCAATCCTTTAAGCAAATATGTCAAAAAAATAGAAAATTAAAGTACTAAAATGCCAAACAAAGATATAGAAAAACAATACATTGAACTGAAGAAGAAGCACAGGCTTCCAGAATTCAGAGAAATAGACTTTGAGTTTGAGCTGAGCGACCTGGAGGAGACAAGTTTCCTGCTTCGCGCAATAATCAGGAGAATGGAGGAAAAGCTTGATTTCTATTCAACCATGCTGGAAGAAATACTTCAGCCTGACACAAGCAATCTTTATGCAATGCACGAAACCAGGTTTTTTGACGAGGATGAAAAAAAGAGGATGTATGAATTATACACAAAACTGATGAATTTTAACAGGCAGTCAATAGAAGTTTCGCTGGAGCATAATGAAAATAACGAAGTAGATTTCATAAACAATCTGTTTCAGGAATGGAAAACTTTAAAGCAGGAGCTGCTGGCTTTTGTCAGGAAGACAAGGGCTTCATGGAAAAGGGAAGAAGCCGATATAAAAGAGGATTTGGGCTATATGGGTTAAAATGCAGCTGATAATATTTGGATCACCGGGAGTTGGAAAGGGCACTTTGTCTGACATGCTTGCTGAAAAATACAAGATTCCGCATATATCCACAGGCGATATTTTCAGGAGCGAGATAAAGAGCGGCAACAGCGAGCTTATCCAGTATGTTGAGAAAGGATTGCTTGTTCCTGACATGGTTGTCAACAAAGTTGTTGAAAAGTCTTTGAAGCAGGAAAGCTGCAAAAACGGTTTTATCCTTGACGGCTATCCAAGGACGACTGACCAGGCTGAGTTTCTGGAGAATGCATTGTGGAAATTAAAGAAAAGCATAAGCTTGGTACTGAACTTAGTAGCATCTGAAGATGAAATAATAAAAAGGCTGACTGCAAGAAGGAGCTGCGGCAGGTGCGGGGCTTTGTACAATCTGGTCACGATGAAGCCTAAAAAGAAAGGTATGTGCGACAAATGCCAAAGCGCTCTTGTGATGAGGAAGGATGACGAGCCTGAAACTGTCAAAAAAAGGATACAGGTTTACCAAAATGAAACATCGCCTTTGATTGAATATTACAAAAAGAAAAAAATGCTTGTTGATGTTGACGCTTCGCCAAAGCCAAAGGAAGTGTTTAATGCTGTTGTAAAAGTTATAGAGTCAAATATTAAAAAAGAATAAGACTTACTTCCCAATCAGCTTTATCACATCGATCATTCTCTCGCTGAAGCCCCACTCGTTGTCATACCATGCGATTACTTTTACAAAATTGCCCCCTATTACATTAGTAAGCTCCGAGTCAAATATTAAGGAGTTTGGGTCAGTTATTATGTCAGCGGAAACCAGAGGCTCGGCTGAATATTCAAGAATTCCTTTCAGCTTATCTGCGGCATTTTTAAATGCATTATTTATCTCTTCTTTTGTAACATTTTTTTCCAGCTCGCACACAAAGTCTGTGACAGAGCCGGAAGCAACAGGAACTCGAAACGAGAGTCCATCCAGTTTTCCTTTCAGTTCCGGAATAACCTCTGCAACTGTTTTTGCAGCGCCTGTTGTTGTTGGGATTATTGACAGTGCGGCATGCCTTGCCCTCCTCAAATCCTTATGGGGGGCATCAACAAGCTTTTGGTCAGCAGTGTAGGCATGTATTGTTGTCATAAATCCCCTTTTAAGCCCGAAATTATCGTGAAGGATTTTCACAACAGGAGCTAAGCAGTTTGTTGTGCATGAGGCATTGCTGATAATATTGTGCTTTTTTTTGTCGTACATTTTGTCATTTACGCCCATCACAATTGTTATGTCAGGATTTTTTGCAGGGGCGCTTATCAAAACTTTTTTTGCGCCTGCATTTAAGTGCTGCTGCGCTCCTTCCCTGTCTGTAAACTTGCCTGTGCTTTCAACAACAACATCAATTTTCATGTCTTTCCACGGAAGCTTTGTAGGGTCCAGAATTGAAAGGACTTTTATTTTCCTGCCGTCAATAATTAAAGAATCGTCTGTGTGCTCTACTGTCCCATTGTATTTTCCATGAACAGAATCGTACTTGAAAAGATGAGCTAATGTTTTCGCGTCTGTGATGTCATTGACGCAAGCCCAGCTTATGCTTTTGTCTTTTACTCCTGCCCTCAGGACAAGCCTTCCAATCCTGCCAAAACCATTGATAGCAACATTAATCATTAAGCCACCTTTTTGTTTGCCTTAGAAAAATTATAGGTTATATAAAAACTTAGTGCTTCAGCATCCTCAGCATATCCTTCAAATTTCTTGTGTTAATTATGTCGCTCTTCGTAGCCCACCCTCTTCTTGCAGTTCCAATTCCCAATTTCATGAAATGCAATTGGTCTGCATTGTGGGAATCTGTGCTTATCACAAGCTGTACTCCGGCTTTTACAGCAGCCCTTACATGAGCGTCCCTTAAATCCATTCTTTCAGGATATGCATTTACTTCCATGACTGTGCTGGTTTTTTTGGCAGCGTCAAAAACCGCTTCCAAGTCAATGTCATAGCTCTCTCTTTTTGTTATCAGCCTTCCTGTTGGGTGCGCAATGATGTCAACATTCTCGTTTTCCATTGCCTTGAGCATTCTTCTTGTTATTTTTTCCTTGGGATTCTTGAACCCTGAATGGATGGAAGCAACAACAACATCAAGCTGCTTCAAAATTTTGTCAGGCATATCCAAAGTTCCGTCATCTGTTATGTTGACTTCAACGCCTTGCAATACTGTTATGCCTCTTAATTTTTTGTTTATTTTGTCTATTTCTTTCCTTTGCTGAAGTATTCTTTTTTCATCTAATGCATTTGCGATTGCAAGCTTTCCGGTAGGGTCTGTTATGCAAATGGATCCTCATTGTAGCCGATTAATTTTGGCAGCATGTGGTGCTGCGCTAATTCGATCTCGCCTTCATCCTCCCTCATCTCAGGCTCAATGTAGTCCATGCCAAGTTTTTTATAGACATCTTCCTCTGTTTTTCCTGCAACAAGCCTGTTGTTTTTGCTGTCAAACAGCCCATATTCGCTCAGCTTAACCCTTTTTTCAATAGCTATTCTTCTCAAAAGTATGTTGTGCTCCTTGTTGCCGGTGAAGTAAAGCAATGCAGCCCCAAAAATATTATCATCTAAAACTCTTAAGTCAACTTGGATGCCTTCCTTTAACCTTACAGAAGACTTTGTAGGGCCTTTTGCAAGAACATCTGCAACATTCGGCATTTTTGAAAAGAATTCAATGACTTTTTCAGGCGCTTTTGATGTCGCAAGAATGTCAATGTCGCCAATCGTTTCTTTCATCCTTCTTGTAGAGCCTGCGATGCTGACTTTTTGCACTTCTTTTAGCTTTTTCAGCGCAATTACAACCTCTTCTGCGCTGCTTAATGCAAATCCCAATGGAACTCTTTCGCTTGTCTTTCTTGCAAACTCTATGCTTTTCAGGATGTTTTTCTCAACAATAGGTCCCAAGCCGCTGATTTTCTGTATTTTGCCTTTTTTTGCCGCTTTTTCAAGGTCGGCAACTGTTTTTACTTTCAATTCTTTGTAGAGTTTCAGTATTGTTTTTGGGCCTATACCCTCAATTTTACCCAAACTTTCCATGTCAACAGGCGTTTTTTTCTTCAGCTCAGCAAGATACTTCAGCTTGCCTGTTTTCATAAACTCGTCAATTTTCTTAGATATGCCTTCCCCTACTCCCGGCAGATCTTCCAGCCTGTTTTCCTTCCAAACCTGCTCAATGTCCTCAGAAAGCCCTTCAATAACCAAAGCTGCTTTCCTGTAAGCCCTTATCTTGAACCTGTCCTTTTGGTCGGTGCTGAATTCAAGGTAATCAGCCAATTCATTCAGAAGCTCTGCGACTTCGAGGTTTTTCATAAATTTAGTTTATAAAATTTAGAATATTTAAAGATTATTAATTTATTATTTAAAATTATAAATGATTGTGATAAGCGCTACTTTTTTGCATTTTTCCCAAGGCTTCCTTTATTTGCTCCTCTATTCCTTGAGCTGGTGGTATAGTATGTAAAGATATTCTGTCTTTGGCATTTCTATAGACTTTAACCATGTAATCAACGATTTTTCTACAGTCTGCGCTTCTGTAAACAATCCTTGCCCCGTCCCATACCTGATATTCATTACCCTCGCGACCTATGAAATATGTCTCTATCATTTTATTCAGGAAAATCTACTCATTCTTATTCAAAAATTCATCAGCTTTCCTCAGCAGTTCCTTTGCATTGTTGTAAGTCAGTTTATTTAATGCATGCTCATAGCCCATCCATGCATACCCAATATGCTCTTTTGATATTGTTACTTCATCTGTAGCTGACTTGGCAAGGAAAAAAACAACTTCCTTGTGTATTGTTTCATTGTTTCTTTTGTAGAAATAAGCAATAATTTCTCTGAAGCCGTCAGCAAGCTCAATGTCTTCAATTCCTGTTTCTTCCCTGATTTCTCTGGATGCTGTCATTTCCTCTTTTTCATTTCTTTCCATGTGGCCTTTTGGAAAGTCCCAGTGCCCGGCTTCATAATGAAGAAGAAGGTACTTAATGCCTTCTTTTTGCCTTATAAAAACAATTGTGCCGCAACTTTTCTCTTTTGGCATGAGTTTTTGGGTAAAAAGGCTTGTTTAAATAGCTTTTACTCCAAAAACCGAAACATTTATATATAACATATGCTATAGAATATCTATATTTGAACATATATACTACAGAATAACAAAGTTTATATACAACAAGCCCTCTTAAAGTCCGCAATAGCCTTCTAAACCTATTGCACTCATACTCACTAAGTTTGAGCCATATATTGGAGAAAATTGGGGTGGAAAGGCAGCGTAAAGAACCGGGATAATCATCTTTATAATTTATCCCAACCTTTTAAGGGGGCATAGGAGTTTTTATCACCTCTTTTCTTCTGCGCTCGGCCTTAAAAGGAAGGGATATTCAACAACAAGGGAAAATGAAGCTGACGAACACAAAAATTTACGATACCGTTAAGGAAGTAATCGGAGAAGACTCCGTAAGGATAATTGAGTACCTTAAGGACAAGAAGAACATTTCTGACTTTAAGATTGCTGAGAAGGTTGACAGGGACATACATGATGTGAGGAACATTCTTTACAGGCTATACAATGCCAATCTTGTCAGCTACTACAGGAAAAAGGACAGGCAAAAGGGATGGTACATAAGCTACTGGACATTCAACAAGAAAAAGATAAAGGAATTGCTTGACAAGACAAACAAGGAGAAGCTTGCCAAGTACTCTGTTAGATTAAAGGAAGAGGAAGCCAATGTAGGCAACTTTTACTTATGCCCAAATGCATGCATAAGGGTTGGATTTGAGAA
>JACPMU010000059.1 GCA_016185865.1 Candidatus Woesearchaeota archaeon
TAATCCAATGCGCATATTTTGGAGCTGTCAGCGGAAACTCCTTCCAGCTTTTTTCAGAGAACCTGAATGCAATGTCATCGCTTAGCCTATAATTTTTCAAAAGCAGCTTGATGCTATTCAAGCCCTTTGGCCTGTACACAAAATTAGGGCTTCTCCACTGCAGGATATGGTCAGCTCCCTCTGCAAGAATGCCTTTATATCCCATTTTTTCGGCAAATGCCGCAATTTCATTATTGTAGACAAGCTCTGTGTTCCTGAACACTGCTGGCCTGTAATTGAACAATTGCCTTATTTTCCTGCTGTGCAGCTCAACCTGCTCTCTGAACTCGTCTTTTGAGTACAAAAATGAGAGCGTATGGTGGTATGTCTCGTCAAGAATCTCAACGCATCCTGTATTGACAAGCTGTTTAAAGCTGTCAATCACTTCAGGGGCGTATTTTTCAAGCTGCTCAAGCGCAATGCCTGTCATGCTGTATGCAGCCTTGAACTTTCCGTCAGTTTTGTTAATCAAATCAAGAATAACATTGTTTGCAGGAAGATAGCACTTGTGGGCAACTTTCTTTATTATGGCTTCGTTCTTCCGCTCATCGAAATAGCCTTTATGCTGTCCTATATCAAACACAGAGTACCTTCCAAGCCTGACTGGCTGGTGAACCTGGAAATAAAAGCATACGCTTACCATTTTTGTTTGATGTGTTTTTAATTTTATTTTTATTATTTTTTAATCCGCGACTTCGTCGCAAATTCTTGTGCTCGGCTTTTGCTGTCAGTCAGGCGCAAAAGCCTCGCCTATTCATTCAATAAAAAATAACAAGCGGATTACTTTTATCACTTTTGCTTATAAAAGTCGCTCCCGTTGTTTTTTAATATTTATCGGTTTTTTATTGGAACAATTTTTATTGTTAATTGTTTTTATTGAATTCAAACTTGTATTTAACCTTTGCTAATCAGCTCGTTGTAAACATCAACGCATTTCTGCGCAGGAACATCCCAGCTTAACTTTTTTACCTCAGAGTATGCATTCTCCTTAATGGTTTCGTGCAGCGGATTGTACCTCAAGAGCGAGACTATCTTGCTGCTCAGTTCATTAATGTCCCAGAAGTCAACTTTTAAACAGTGCCTAATCACTTCTGAAACGCCGCTTTGCTTTGACACAATGACAGGAGCCTTGTTTTTCATGGCTTCCAATGCGGTTATTCCAAAAGGCTCTGAAACGCTCGGCATGACATATACATCAGCCATTTTATATGCTCTTTCAACATCATCCTGGTTCAGGAAGCCTGCAAACAGCACCTTGTCTGCAATGCCAAGCTCTGCTGCCTTTTCAATTACAAAAGGCTCCATGTCTCCGGAGCCTGCAATGATGAACCTTACATTTTTCTCATGCTCCAGCACTTTTTTAGCGGCATAAACAAAATAATCAGGGCCTTTCTGCAATGTCACCCTTCCTAAAAACAGCACAACCTTGCCTGTTTTCCTGAGCCCAAAACTTTCATCAAAGTAATGCTGCGAAAAGTCAACTGCGTTGTGCACAACCCTTATCTTTTCAGATGCAATGCCGTAATGGCCCATGATCTTGTTTTTGGTGAAATTGCTCACTGCAATGATCTTATCGGCCTTGTGCATTCCGTGCCTTTCCAAATCATAGACGTGCTGGTTTACTTTGTGGCCTCCTGTCCTGTCAAGCTCTGTTGCATGGACATGCAGCACCAATGGCTTGTTCTTCTTTTTCTTCGCTGCTATTCCGGCTCCAAAAGTCATCCAGTCATGGCAGTGTATCACATCAAAGTTCTCTTCATCAGCAATTTTTTCCGCTGCAAGAGTGTAGCGGTTGACTTCATCAAACAGTGTGGAGCCGTAGATTTTCGGGCCTTGTTTTTTGCCAAGTGATTTTTTATACTCCTGCGGGCTCATGTAAGGCTGCAGGGCAGAGGCTATTTTTTTGATTTTGACATTTGCCGCAGACACCATCCTAAGAAAATCAGCGTTATCGGCGTCAAAGGAATAGGGAAGCACAAAAGTTATCTCTACGCCTTTCCTGCTCATGCTCTTTGTCAAGCCGTAGCATGCAGTTCCAAGCCCGCCGCTGCTCAGCGGCGGAAATTCCCAGCCAAACATCAGGACCTTCATGGGGCATCACCATTGATCCTGATTATTTTTTTGTCAGAGATGCGGATGCCTTTCATTACATTCTTGCGCAAATAATCCTTGCCAAACGCATTCAATTCAAAGATTCGGACATAAGCAGAACTAAACGCTTCGCGAACCCAGCCCTTGCCAATCAGATAGATAAGGTGCCTTTCAACAGTCTTCCAGTTAATCTGGGTTTCATTGGATACCTGGTTTATAGTTTTCTGGCCAGATGCAAGCGAGATTAAGATAGAATTCCTTATGTCAATGAAGCTTCTTTTTATAAAAAAACTTTCCCTATTGATTAAAACCACCCTTTTATTATAATGCTATGTTATGACTATTATAGTTAGAACTTCATAATATAAAAGGTTATTGTTTCAGCAAGTATTTTTCCTTTTGAGTGGTGTTAAAGATTTATAAATTAAGGAACAAAATAATGAATTAACATAGATGTAACTATAAAAAATGTCGGAAATCAGTCGAATGGTGAGCGAGATTCGCGAACCTCGCATGTCCCAGATTTCCGAGCATTTCCAAAAATGTGATTTTTGAAAATGGATAAAAAAGCAGATATACTGTTTGAAGTTTCGTGGGAAGTGTGCAACAAGGTTGGGGGAATTTACACAGTTGTCAAGTCAAAGGCTGCCAGGATGGTTGAGCACTATGGCGATAATTATTTCATGGTAGGGCCTTATTTTGCATCAAAGGCAATCGGCCAGTTCCAGGAGGAGATGCCAAGCGAATTCTGCAAAGCGCCTTTTGAGGAATTAAAAAAGCTTGGAATTATATGCCATTTTGGCAGATGGCTAAGCGAGGGAAATCCATTTGTGATTCTGATAGATTTTGTGAACTACAAGCATAGGATTAATGAAATAAAGCGGGAGCTCTGGGACTGGTATAAAATCGACTCCTTAAGGGCGCCGCAGGATTATGATGAGCCTGTTGCATGGGCATACACAGCCGGAATGCTTATTGAAAAATTGTCAAATTGCTTCAGCGATAAAAGAATTGCTGCGCAATTTCACGAGTGGCTTTCAGGAGCAGGCCTGCTTTACCTGAAAAAAAAGAATGTTAAGATTGCAGCAGTATTCACAACCCATGCGACCATGCTTGGAAGGACACTTGCGAGCTCAAATGTTGACATTTACAATGTATGGGACAAAATAAATCCCGACAATGAAGTGTACAAGTACGGCATAGAGGCAAAGCACCTCCTTGAAAAAAATTCAGCTGCATTTGCCGATGTATTCACAACAGTAAGCGAGATAACAGGGATGGAGGCAGGGCATTTATTGAAGAAAAAGCCTGACTTGCTGCTGCCAAATGGGCTGGACATAAGCAAATTCCCGACATTTGAGGAAATTGCAATAAAGCACAGGCTCCAGAGGGACAGGATAAGGGAGTTCATGCTCTATTATTTCTTCCCGTACTATACATTTGACCCGAAAGAAACATTGATTTATTTCATTGCAGGACGCTATGAATTCCATGACAAGGGCATAGACATTTACATCAGGGCATTGGGAAAATTAAATGAAAAGTTAAGGCAGCTGAAAAGCAAGACAACAATCTTAGCTTTCATATGGGTGCCCTCAAATTTCAGGAGCATAAGGCCGGAACTGCTTGAAAACAAAACATTCTACCAGGATATAAAGGACGCACTGGAAGAGGTCCATGACGATGTTGACAAGAACCTGGTTTACTCATTTGTGTCGGATAAAAAGATAACAAAGGAAAGCCTGTTTGACAATGAGTTCCTTACTGAGATGAAAACAAGGGCCGCAAGGTTCATCAAAAAAGGAAAGCCTCCTTTGCTGACGCATGATTTGTATGATGAGAACGACATAATATTGAAAAGCATTTTATCTGCAGGGCTGAAAAATGAAGAGCAGGATCCTGTAAAGATTGTTTATTACCCGATTTACCTGAGCGGAGCAGACGGATTGCTAAACCTCAATTATTACGAGGCAATGCAGGGCTCCCATCTTGGCATATTCCCAAGCTACTACGAGCCATGGGGCTACACTCCTTTGGAAGCAGGGGCTTTGGGTGTTTCA
>JACPMU010000009.1 GCA_016185865.1 Candidatus Woesearchaeota archaeon
CATGGTTGTACCATGGGGAGCGGCTCTCTTGCAGGCGATGATGCCAAGAACATAGCAAAATTTTTGAATATTTCGGAAGAGGAGTTGAAAAAAGGCTTTTTGGAGGAAATTGAGCTGTTCAATAAAAAGCTGCTGCGGCCAAAGCTAATGAGGGAAAAAAACAGGCACTATGGGAAATGCATTTTTTATGACGATGAAAAAGGCTGCACAATCCATGATGTAAAGCCATTGGAATGCAAGACTTCAATCGGCTGCAAGGATTATGGGGAAGATTTGAGCGTTTGGTTCATGGTGAATCATGTAGTTGACGCAAACGATGCTGAAAGCGTAAGGCAGTATGCGCAGTACATCAAAAGCGGAGGCAGAGTAATACCTGGGGCTTCCTTGAAAGAGCTAGTGCCTGACAGGGAAAAATTGAAGAAGATTTTGAGTTATGAAATTTTATAAGCAAATGGCCAAAGAAAAAGATTATTACAAAATGCTTGGAGTAGGCAAAAATGCCACAAAAGACGAGATTAAGGCAGCCTACAAAAAGCTGGCAAAGCAGTATCATCCCGACGTAAACAAGAGCCATGACGCAGCTGAAAAATTCAAGGAAATCAATGAGGCTGCTGCTGTTCTTGGAGACGACAGCAAAAGATCGCAATACGACCAGTTTGGAACAGCAGGACAGCAGTTCCAAAGCGGTTTTTCAGGATTTGACTTCTCTGACTTCATGTCCGACATTGGAGGATTTGGAATGGATTTTGACAGCATTTTTGAGAACTTCTTTGGCGGGCAGCAAAGAACAAGGAGAAGGCAAAGAGGCTCTGACTTAAGGTATGACATGGAAATTGAGCTGGAAGACGCTGCTTTTGGCGCAGCAAAAACAATAAATATCCCAAAGCTTGAGGAATGCGGGAAATGCCATGGAACAGGAGCTGAAGATAAATCAGGCATTGTAAACTGCCCGGAATGCGATGGAAGAGGCGTAACAACTCGCACTCAAAGAACGCCTTTCGGATTGTTCTCAACAACAGCAACCTGCAGGAAATGCAGGGGGGAGGGAAAATACATCAAGAATGAATGCTCAGAATGCGATGGCAAAGGGGTTGTCAGAAAAACAAGAAAAATAGAAATAAAAATTCCCGCAGGCGCAGCTGACGGAACAAACCTGAGGATTCAGGGAGAAGGCGAAGCGAGCAAAGGAATGCAAGCAGGTGACTTATACATTGTTGTCCACGTCAAGCCGCATAAAATTTTTGAAAGGCACGGAAATGACGTCTATGTCAAGGTGCCTGTTTCGTTTGCAATAGCCGCAATAGGCTCCTCAATTGAAGTGCCGACATTAAAGGGAAAAGCAAGCCTGAAAATTCCCGCAGGCACGCAAAGCAACACAGTTTTCAGGATGAAAGGGATTGGAATTCCTGATTTGCACAGCCATCATGCAGGAGACCAGAATGTTGAAGTTTACATAACAGTCCCGGATAAATTAACTAAAAAGCAAAAGGAATTATTGGAAGAGTTTGAAAAGGAAAGCAATAAAAAGGGATTTCTAAACAGGATGTTTTGATGAGAAACTTAACTTCAATTATTGCTGCTTCTTTAGGCGGGGTTATTGCTTTAGGCCCGGCAAATTTGGACTCAAGATTTGTCCTCTGGCCAGATAGCGCTTCGGCAGATTCTGAGATGGATTCAACAAGCCAAAGAGGAGCAATCCAATTAAACCCATATCAAGAGGCTATGGATTCCAAGGCTATTGTGGATAATTACAGCAAAATAAAGGACCCGAAAGGCGATTTAAAATATGTCCAAAATTGCTTTAATCTTGGCCAAGCTTTTTATAATCTTGGACTTAGCAATGAGAACTATAAAAAACTTTACAAAGACTTACTGCATTTATCAATACATTATTTGCAGGAATCCCTTAAAGAATATGATTTAGCTGTTCAATCTGGAAAGGCCCTTGGAGGAGAAAATATTTATTTTAATAGTGTTCATGCAAGCCTAACAGATGCTTACAGGCGCATAAGCAATTATGAACTTGCCCTAATTTTTGGGCTGAAAGCTTTTATGACTGGCCATTCTGAATCAAGCATAAAAAGTTACCAAGAATTAGTGGCCGAGGCTCCAGAGGAAGATTTTAATGCATTTTTTGCGGCGTTTGGTAAATCGCACATGTATAATCCCAGAACAAACCATTGGCTGGTTGAAACCAGAAAAAATGCAAAATCTGGAGTGCCTGAACCAAGGCCTATTACTCCTGGCAAATGAGATTATTGCAGATGGCAATTCCTTTTGATTATTTCTATACCATCTATTTTTGTTACAAAATCCACTATTTCCTTCGGAACCAACTTTTCCCAATTTTTGTTTTTAATAATCATATTCCTTATTCTTGTGCTGCTTATCCCCCTAATTAACCTGATTTTCCTGGCTTTTGAATCATGCTTTCTGAAGCACTTTAATGTCCATTGGTTGCCAGAGTAAACATAGTCATACCTTGGAAGGTTTTTTTTGATGTAATCCACCCATTTCCTGTCATTGTACAGGTCAGGCACCGGATAAATCTTGCAGCTTTTTATTTTATGTTTTTTCAAAACTGATTCAATCATTCGCTTTCTTTCGCTGTAAGAGAACGGGTTTTCCAGTGTGTGTTTTTCCTGGGAGCTGCCGATTGCGATAATTATTTCATCGCATTCTTTGAGAATATTCCTTACATCAACCAAGTGCGCATTGTGGAAAGGCTGGAACCTGCCGATGAAAAGAGCGCGGGTCATAAAAACACAGAAAATTAAAGAATTTATAAACTATTTGTTTGAAAATGTCAAAATTTTGTACGCATGCAGTTAGCTATTGAATTACTACTCTTGCCAACTCTTTCCAACTATCCTCAATGAGTCTTTCAAGAACTATGTGCCCGCTTTCTATCCTTACATGCAAATCTTCAGGATGCTGAGAACTGGGATGATTGAATGCGACTGCTTCTTTAAGTCCTGTTACGATTTGTGGTGTGCTGTACCCCTTAGGAGGAGCATAACCAGCTAGAACAGCTTTTTCATATAATCTCTCAAAAAGCCCGTACAAACGCGCGCTATCGGTAATTACTCCCATTTACATAACCTTGGCAAACTATAAATTGCTATTTTAAATATTCTTCTGCCAAAATTATTCCAATAAGAATAATTATTGATTAAACCTATTCGTTATTTGCATTCTCCAAAAAAAGCATTTTATCAAAACCTTTATAAACAAAATAATTTTACTTTTGTTATGGACGTTGCGGTTCTTTATTCTGGTGGAAAAGACAGCACCTTTGCACTTCAGCATGCTGTTGAAAGGGGCTGGAACATTAAGTACCTGATTTCTGTGAAGCCGACTAGAAAAGACTGCTTTTTATTCCACTATGCCACTGTCGAACAGACAAGGGACATTGCAAGTATGCTTGGCATTCCTCATTTTTATGTGAAATGTAGAGTAGCAGACCCTGTAAAAGAAGCTGATATTGTAAAGGATGTTGTTGAAAAAAACCAAAAAAGAATGAAAGTTGATGCTGTTGTGCTTGGAGGAACAGGCTTGCAGGAAACCCAGCTCAAAAGCATACAAAATGCTTTAAGACCATTAAAAGTTGACTCATTCGCAAGCCATGCAGGAGAAGAGCATGACCTGGTTATGGAGCAGATGCTGAAGAGCGGCTATGAAATCCTGATAACGCAGATTGCCTCTGATGGATTGAAGGACTGGCTTGGAAAGAAGATAACAAAAGAAAACTTTTCACAATTAAAAAAAGATTCTGTAAAGTACGGCTTCCACATCGGATTTGAAGGTGGCTACGCTGACACTCTTGTGACAGACTGCCCTTTATTTTCCAAAATGCTGATAGTAGAAGACATGTCAGTTATATTTGAAGATGACTACTGCGGGCATGTTGTGATAAACAAGTACAGAATGGAAGACAAGATAAGAAGGCCAGAAGCAAAAAGAGTTAAAAAAGGAATTTTTGCGGGATTTTTGAGATAAATAAAATTGCATTTAAAAAATAACAGCATCATCGATTGTTGCGCCTGACCCATTTACTCTTTTTTGTGCCGCTTCTGCAGTAACTGCAAGTTGTTTAGCCATTTCTTCCCAAAGAGTTGCTCTATTGATGTATCCATTTTCTCTGTAATCTTGGGCAATTTTCATATCAATCTTTGCTCGATTTGCATAAGCAACTGGCTTAATTTCCTGTATTTGCTGGCTAATATCAGCACCACTTAACTGAGCAAATCTTCTGGCTCGTCTTAAACTTATATTAAATTGTATAAAGGATCCTATTTCTGCATCTTCTCGTGCAAGTCTTAAATATACCTCAACACCTTTAACTGCTGCTTCTCTTCTTAGTTGTCGTGCTCTTTCCTTTATGTCTAAACCAGCACGAGAAGCATATAGCCTCGCTCTTTTAATGTCTCTTAAAGCATCAAAAGGTAGGGGATATTCACCTTGCAGGTTACGTGATGCCCAGTACAGCCTTTTCTCAGCACCTTTAGAATAAGCCTCTTTAGTTATAGCAGCAAGTTCCCCTTCACGTTCGGCTCCAACCAGAGAAGCATAATGCCTTGCTCCATTTATATATTTTATTGCCGTATCAACATGTCCTTCACTAGCCCAATATCTGGCAGAATCCAAATCTCTTTCTAAACCAATTTGACGAGCAGGCAAAACATTTTTACGTGCAGTTTTTTTAATAAAATCAGCTTCAGTTAGGTTAAATCCTAAACCATATTGGCTAGAAAGATGTTGTGCTTCGTCAACAAATGTAGTAGCCTTTTGGACATCTCCACTTTTAGCACATTTAAGAGCTTCACCAATAGCTTTGTCGAAAGCTTTTTTTGCTTTCTCGTATCTCCAATTAATTAGCCTTAATAGCATAGTTAATAAAAATAGCGCTTTTTATTTAAATTTATCCTCATTTCACTGCAAATTCTTGCTCTTAAACCCTTTTCCAAGAGAAAATGAGCCTGCCCCATTAACTAGAACAACAACTAATCCTGCCAAAAGCACCAGCACAAACTCGTACCCTCCTTTTGAAACAAGCAATCCGTTCTTCAGGTGCACCATAAAAAGTGCAACAAGCATGTCTATGATTAAAAGCAATGAGCTCCACTTTGTAACCATGCCCAGCAATAAGAATATGCCGCCAAGGAACTCAACAGCTGCAACTAAAAGTGCAGAGTATGTTGGAAGAGGAATCCCCAAAGTTGTAAGAAATCCCACTGTTCCGGTAAAACCGCCAGGCGCAAAAAGCTTTAAGTATCCATGATACGCAAATACAATTCCAAGCACGACTCTTAAAAGAGCCAATGTCCACTGGCTTAATCCGTTTTTTGCCATTTTGTTACAGTATCAAAACCAACAGTATCAGCAACGATGCAATTGATGATACAATGCAGTACTCGCACCATTTTTTAAGCACGAATGCCTGCACTGACGTAAGGTAAACTGCAAACAAAACAGAAGCAATGCTTGCAATCACTACAAAATAGTAAATGATATTACCTTTAAAAAGATTTCGGTTTGAAAACACAGAGATTCCGTAGGCAAAGACTAAAGCATAATAAAGCATTCCTGGTATTGTGTTTTCAATGCCAAATGTCTTTCCGTATTTGCTCTTGACAACAGCGTCGCAATCCTGCCCAATAACGCAATGGAGCTGCCTGCCGTATTTTTTTGTATAGAATATGTAAAAAGAAACTGCAAAACCGACCAATGATAAAATTATTAAGTATATTGGATTCATTTTTTTAACTTAGAGCTTTTGTACACATGCGGCATATAAGAGCTTATCCTTATCACATCAGCTTTAATGCCCATTTTGATTAATTCCTCTTCCAGCTGCTGTTTTTGCACATTCTGGTCGTGGCCAAGGCATATTACATCCGGCTTTATCTCCTCAATAATGCTAAAAATGTTTCCATGATGGCCCAAAACAGCTTTATCGACAATGTTAAGCATCCTGACTGCCTCAAGCCTTTCCATTTCATTATGCGCAGGCTTCCTGCCTTTAAAGTTTTTTGATGTTTCATCCCTTGCAACAACAACAACAAGCCTGTCGCCGTATTTTTTTGCCTCTGAAAGATAATACAGGTGCCCAGGATGGATAATGTCAAAAGTCCCTGCGCACATAACTTTTTTCATGGAATAAAGAATCTGGAAGAAGTTTAAAAAGATTATGCTAAGAGGGTTTCTATCCCCTCTCTTGGCCTTATTGTAACAACCAAATCTATCACTAGCTTGCCGCCAGAGTAACTGGGCAAAGGAACTTCGATTTTAGTCCCATCTAAAATATCTCCGAATTTGGCTTTCAAATGTCTGCTTAAGACAGATAAGATTCTATCATCTGCAACAATTTCCGCAACTCCGCCATTTTGTTGAACTAAGCTTGCTGAGTGCTGGCCTCTTACAAAAAAACTCCTGTAAGCCAATGGGTGTTTTGAGCCAGTACTGAGGCCTGTGGTGAGTGCAGAGGCTGATATTCTTTCTGTCCCTTTTTGTTCCAATAGGTACATCATAAATAAGACTCCCGTGTCATAAAAAATTGGAAAATTTTTTAACCAATCATGAAAAGTTCCAGCATCATTTTTTAAAACAAGTTGCATGAGAATACCTGGCGGATAGCCTTTTTGCTCCAGTGTCTTAAGCACGGATTTTAAGTCTACTTTTGCCCTTGCCGATGCGCATCATCAATAAAACCAACAACGCCTATTGGCATGTGTTCTGGCGCTATAAAACCGACGGTGACTCCGTTACCAGAATAATATGTTATATTGCCTTCCTTTCTAATGTAGGTAATTTTGACCCCCAATATTCAAAAGTTAGGGCATATTTAAATATTTTTTGCATAGGTATAAAGTGGGGCTGCCCGGAATTGCATGCGGTAGCTTCCTTCCCGCAATTTGAACCGGGGCCGGACCCAGATTGGAGATATGCCTTACCCCAAGGGCCAATTCTGCCAGGCTATACTACAGCCCCATAAAACAAGGTTTTCAGGCTGTTATTTAAACATTTTTAAGAAATATCTTTTTTATTGCCAGATAACACCCGACAATAAGCAAGACTCCAGTGAAAGCAATAAAAATTCCCAAACTGGCTGTTCTGCTTGATTTAACTGTTTGGCCGGTTATAGGGGATATTCCTTCCGGCTGAATATTTTCCTTTATTTTTTTAATTGTTTTGCCTATGTACCCCAATGGCTTGATTATATTAACAAGCTTTTTCTCGTCTGCAGAGCATTGCTGCAATTCAGCAGGCTTGTTTGCTGGAAAAGCGCATTGGTTTGCATCAATGCACTCTCTTTTTCTAAATCCATCGATACAAGCTGACCATTCATCGCATTGCCAGTCAGAAATGCAAATCAGGCTTCCTCCGCCTCCACTGCCGCTGCTTCCGCCGGAGCTGCCTCCTGATGCTGAGGAGCTTGAAGAGCTGCCTGACTCTAACGATGGCTTTGCATAATCGAGTTGCACAATTCCAGAATGCTTCAGCCCCTGGATTTTATATTTATTCGATGTTGAATTATAAGTGCACGTGTAAGAATTTTGCGAAGTGCCATCGCACTCGACCTTGAACTCATTGCTTAAGCTGCAATCGCCGCTTATTTCGCTTATTAATATTATTTCTTCGTCTTTAATGCAGATTCCATTAATTGTTGCATTGATTTTATCCATGTACAAGGTTTTTGTAGTGCCTTCAGGAATTTTTAATCCACTGACCAGCAATGAGCCTTTTGCATTTCCGCTCTGCCTGTTGATGCTGATATTTGCCAAATTCAGCCTATGGAGAAAAAAGTCAAAGTCGAACTCTGCAATTGTAAGATTGCTGTCCCTGAACCTTACTCTTGCGGTTTTGTTGAACGGCTTTGACAGATTGTTTGAATTGTCAATGAAAACCTTGAGGCTTAATGTGGAAGTGTTTACTGAATTCTCGTTTCCAATTATTTTATCAATATCATCTTCAATGCCGTCATTGTCAGAGTCTTTATCCAAAACCGGCTTATTGCCAAGCCTGATGATTATTCTCTGGGCATTGTTGCTTTCATCCGATTCTTCAACAAGATTCTGAAGGTCTGCAACTGCATTTATTTCAAAATCAGAGGCATTTGCAAAATTAAGCTGGTAGGTTATTTTTGAATCCCTGTCCAAAATGGCTGCTTTAGTGCTTTTTGAAAATGAGTTGTTGCCGAAAATATCGATGTTTGCATTGAAAGCGTGCTTTTTTCCTATATTGCTCAATGTTATGTTTATCGTAAGATTTTCTGTTCCATCTGATTCAACTATGTTTACGGCCAAATCAGGCAAGTCTGGATTTTCAAAGTCGTTGAAGTTGTAGCTTTTTGTTGTGTAAGCAGCAGTCAGTTTATCGGTTAACACTCCGTTCTCGTACAGCTCAATGCTTTTTATCACAAACGGGCCGTTGATTTTTTTTTCATTTATATTCGCGCCGCTGAATTGCAGCGGAATTGCATTATTTCCTGTGTCCAAATTTACTGAAAGATTTTTTGTTTCCACAAGGACTCCAAACAAGTCATGCAATGCAGCAGCCAAAATGAAGCTTCCTGCGCTAAAGGCGCTGATATCAGCATTGATTTTAAGAAAGTCAAATTTGCCATTGCCGTCAATGTCAACTCCTTCGTCAGCAAAGCCGGAAACATAAGAGCTTGAGGCAAAATCCCTGAAGTCATAAAAGGAAGTTGCAAAATCCGTCTTGTATGTCTTTCTGCCTATTTTTACTGACGAGATTGAAAAGTTTCCAGTATAATGCGTTCTTTTTATTGCTTCGCTGTCAAAATCAAAGACAATATTGTTTGTCCCTTGTTTGAATGTTTTGCTGCCCTTTGAGAATATTGACTGGTTCGCATAGCCTAGGAATAATGTTGTAATGTGCGTTTCATCTTTTGGGGAATTGACAGTAACGTTTATTCTTAGCTTTTTATCAATTATTGTATCGTGAATATCCGGTATTCTGAACCCTTCCTCGTAATTGGAATAAATCTGCGTCAAAATATTGTCTTTCCTGAATTTCTGCTTTCTGGTTGAGTTATACACTTTAATGGTATAGTTGAACTGCTCCTGCGAAAGCAAAAGCGAGCTGAAAGTGATGTTTGCCTTGTTGATTCCTGCAGCAAGCGTTTTGTTGGTTTCATTTGCCAGAACTCCGTTCCTGTCAAACAGATTGATGACAAAAACAAATGTTCCTGCAGTATTTAAAGTGGTTAATTCAAAGACAAGCGTGTCATTAATTTCATTTTCATTTTTGTCAATCATAAAATCTGTATAACCTGTCACGCTCATCTGGGTTGTCAGTGCAGAAAAATCATACTTGGCAACAAGCTCCTTGATTGTTATAGGGTAAGCTAGTGGAATCAGCATCATAAAAGCCAAAACCATGCACCCCAACTTCATTGCAAGGCAAGATAAAGCCGTATTATAAAAGATTTTCCCATGAATGCAGGGCACCAGCACTTTTATATAGAGAGAATCTGAGGAATGCGAGTGAGCATGGAGATGAGCGAGCGAGAGGCGAGCTCTCGCATTCCACCACTCGCTCACAACTCACCGATTTTCTAATACAAAAGCCTGATGATCTTGTCGTCGATACTTTTATATATCAAAAACCCTTCTCGTGCAGCATGGCAGAGAATATCCAGTTTTTCCCTTTGGACGCAAATTACAGGGTAGAGAACGGAAAGGCAGTCATACACTTGTACGGAAGGACAGCTGACAACAGGCAGATTTCCGTTCTTGACGGCAATTTTGAGCCTTATTTTTATGTCATCCCAAAAGACGGCATCAACATAAGCGAAAAGCTTGAAAAGATAAGAGTGGAGAATGCAGATGATGTTTCCTTTGTGACAAAAACAGAGGCTGTTATAAAAAAATTTCTTGGAAAGGAGGTTTTTGCGATAAAGGTTTATACAAATTTGCCAAGCAGCGTCCCTATAATCAGGGAAGTGATTAAGGAATGGGAGATTATTGAATCAGCGCACGAGTATGACATTCCTTTTGTAAGAAGGTATTTGATAGACAAAAACATAACTCCTTTGATTCTTCACCAGGCAGTTGGCGAATTCTCAAGCCAAAAATCAAGAGCTGATGTGTTCAGGGCAGACAGGATAGAGCAGATAAGCACCGATACCTTGCACAATCCAAAAGTCCTTGCATTTGACATCGAGACATACAGCCATTTTGACTTTGCGATTGACGCAGAGAAAAACCCGATAATAATGCTTTCCTTCTATGGTGAAAATTTCAAAAAGGTATTTGTGTGGAAAAAGTTCAAAACAAATGCTGAGCACATAGAATTTGTTGATAGCGAGTCTGAACTGATTGAAAAATTCAAGGAAACAATTGACAGCTACAAGCCTGATATTTTGACAGGCTACTTCTCTGACGGGTTTGATCTGCCTTACATAAAAACAAGGGCTGACAAGTATAAGATAAGGCTTGACATTGGACTGGACTATTCCGAATTAAAAGTAAGGAATACCCGCGAAACAACAGTTGCAATAAACGGGATAACGCATCTTGACATATTCAAGTTCATAAAAAAAATAATGGGAGGAAACCTTGAGACATACTCTTATGACTTGAACGCCGTTGCATCCGAGCTGCTTGACGAGAAAAAGCACGATGTTTCACTTGCGGAGCTCCCGCATGCCTGGGACAATGAAAATGAAGGCTTGGAAAAGTTTTGCGAGTATTGCCTGAATGACTCGGTTTTGACGTATAATTTGGCGGTAAAGATGCTTCCAACAATAATAGAGATGGTCAAAATAGTGGGCATCCCGATTTACGATGTCAACAGGATGGGATTTTCGCAGCTTGTTGAATGGTACATAATGAAGCAAGCGTCGCAATTTAATGAGATTGCTCCCAACAAGC
>JACPMU010000064.1 GCA_016185865.1 Candidatus Woesearchaeota archaeon
CGAGGATACACCCTTCCCTTTTATTTTGTTGATAAGCAGTATCTAGACTGTTTGAATAATTTTTTGAAAACAGAATTCAAAGGGCAATATGCATTGTTTGAGGAAAATGGGCACTATGTTTTAGGAGAATTTCATTAACACGCATAAGTCCTGTCTTTGACTCCTTTCCTGAAGTTTTCCCAGGCTTTCTGGTATAATTTCTTGCCATGAGGGGTTGGGTACTCCCCGGTTAAGCAAGCCATGCACAGGTCCTTTGCAGGCATTCCAATGCTTTTCACAAGCCCCTGTATGCTTTGGTACTTCAAAGAGTCAGCTCCTAAGTCTTTTGCTATTTTGGCAATTACCTCTTTTGAAGCCTCGCCTTTTCTTGGCTCCTGCTCGTATCTTGGAATAAGCAATTCGCCAACAGTTGACATGTCAATGCCATAAAAGCATGGCCCTCTTATAGGAGGGCATGAAACACGGACATGAACCTCTTTTGCCCCTCCGACTTTTTTGATGTAATTGATAAGCTGCTTTGTTGTTGAGCCTCTCACAATGCTGTCATCAACAAGAAGCACTTTTTTGTTGTGCAGTATCTCTTTTAATGCAGTGTACTTGTTTTGCACTCTGTCTTCCCTTGATGAGCCTTCAATGAATGTCCTTCCCACAAACCTGTTCCTTATTAAGCCTTCTGCAGACGGAACTTTTAATTCATAAGCCATTGCGTCTCCAGCAGCTTTTGCAGTGTCAGGCACCGGAACAACAACATAATCCTCATCAATCTTTTCGGTTTCCTGCCTTGCAAGTTCTTTTCCAAGATTTGTTCTTGTTATATAAACAGACTGGTTATCCAAAACAGAGCTTACATTCGCAAAATAAACCCATTCAAACATGCAATGAGATTTTCTCGGGCTTTCAGCGTATTTCTTGACTTCAACATGGCCGTTTTTCACATAAATCAAATGCCCCGGAGGCAGATGCTTGTAATCTGTAACACCGCAGTTAATCAATGCATTTGATTCAGAAGCAGCAAGGAACATGTCATCTTTCCATCCATAAACAATCGGCCTAAACCCATAAGGATCCCGCAAAATTATCATCTCGCCAAAGGCATTGATAAAAGCAATGTTGAAGCAGCCGTCGATTTTCTGCGCCAGCCTTCCAAAAACCTTGACAAGATTGGGTTTTTTTGCGCCTCTCAGCTCCCTTGAGATGTAGTGCATCAAAATCTCCGTGTCTGTGTTGTAAATAATGTGGTAATCGGCCTTTTCCATCAGATGCTGCTTAAGCTCCTGGTAGTTTGCAAGGTTGCCGTTCCAGCAGAATGAGAACCATTTCCATTTTCTTCCGTGGTGCCTTTCAAATGGTTGAGCTAAACTCCTTTCCTCGCTCCCTGATGTTGCGTACCTTACATGCCCAATTCCCTTGTTGCCTGAATACCTCTTAAACAGCTCCAAGGACTGCTGCTTGTCGCTTGTCTTGAAAACCTCGTTTACAGGGCCAAGCTCTTTGTATGTGTCAAGAATCTGCATTCTGGAAGGGTTGAATGTTGTAACACCGGCGCTTAACTGGCCCCGGTTTTGCTGGTTGAGAAGAAGCTTGTAGAGGTAAAACAGCGCCCTGTTTGCCGAGTCGCCGTTTTCCTTGATGTAAACGGCAGCTATGGCACAGTTATGATTTGCTTCACCTTGCATATTGCCCCCTTATGCTTGTTTGTAGGTATAAGTTTTATATAAATGTTTTGTATTTTTTACTTAGGATTTTTGGATAATTTTCAATATTGAAGATAAACAAAAAATTATAACAAACTATTTAAATCATCAATCTTAACTTCTTGTTGTGGTTTGATGAAAATACTTCTTGTAGGCAACGGAGCAAGAGAGCATTGCATAGCAGAAACACTGAAAAAAAGCAAGCAATCAGTGCTTTATTCTTATCTAAAGTCAAAAAATCCCGGCATCATTTCTTTGTCAAAAGGCTTTGAAACTGGCGATTACAGTGATTTAAATAAAATAAAATCATATACTCACAAAATAAAGCCTGATTTTGCCTTTATTGGACCAGAGGACCCATTAAGCAATGGAGTTGCTGATTTGTTAATCAGTATTGGTATTCCAACTATTGGCCCGACAAAAAAACTGGCAAGGCTTGAAACAAGCAAATCATTCACAAGAAGCTTATTGAAGAAATACAAAATAAATGGGAATCCAGAGTTTGGGGTATTTGATAAAAAAAATATCGGCAATGCCAAAAAATTCATTGATGGGCTAAGCCAGTGCGTTATAAAGCCGGATGGCTTGACAGGAGGCAAGGGAGTTAAAGTGCAGGGAGACCATTTCAGGACAAAAAAAGAGGCATTTGACTATTGCAGCGAAGTTTTGCAGGCTCATTCTTTTGTTGTTGTTGAAGAAAAACTGGAAGGGGAAGAATTTTCTTTGCAATGCCTGACAGATGGAAAAACAGCTGCTGCAATGCCTCCTGTGCAGGACCACAAAAGGGCTTTTGTTGGCGATAAAGGAAGCAATACCGGAGGAATGGGTTCTTACTCATGCGAAAACCATCTGCTTCCGTTCTTGGAGAAAAAAGACATTGAAGAAGGATTGAAAATAACCCAAAAAGTTGCCAATGCTGTCTATAAGGAAACAGGAGAATTCTACAGGGGAATCATGTACGCAGGATTAATAAAAACAAAATATGGAATAAAACTGCTTGAGTACAATGCAAGGCTTGGGGATCCAGAGGCAATGAACGTGCTGCCATTAATGGAAACAGACTTTGTTGATGTATGCGGTGCAATAACAAATCAAAAACTAAATAAAATAAAGATAAAATTTCAAAAGAAAGCTACTGTTTGCAAATATATTGTGCCGGATGGCTATCCAGACAACCCTGCTAAAAACCTCAAAATGCAAAATTATATTATGCTTCTGTTGAACAGAAGGAAAATGGGATTTACACCACAGGCTCAAGGGCTATTGCATGCCTTGGGATAGCCGATACCTTGGAAAAAGCAGAGAAAATTGCCGAGGAGACAACAAAATCAGTCAATGGAAAACTGTTCCACAGAAAGGATATTGGGACAAAGAAACTCATTGAGAAAAGAATAAGGCATATGTCAGAAATCATGCATAAATAATCAAAAACTTTAAATATCTTAAATAAAAGAGGATATGCAATGGCTAAAAAAAGAGGGAAATCCAAAGCTAAACCTAAGGCTATTTCTAGAAAACCATCTAAAAAAGCTAAACACCCAAGAAGAAAAGCACATAGGGCACCGCAAAAAACCATATCCATAATCGCTGAAAAGCCAAAGCCAATGAAGGAAGCGCTAAAGGAGCTTGAGATTCTTGCTGAAAAGAATGTTGAAAGCAAGGTGAATAATGTTGAAAAAATGGAAGAGCAGATAGGAAAAAATGAAACTGCAATAATGACGGAAGAGAAAAAGATTGAAAAGCAAACCGAAAAGGTTGAAAAGCTGGAAAAGGACATCAAAAGGGATGTTGCAGCAAGGCCATTGAGAAAATTCACAATAAAGGACCTTAACAAGGGCATAATAGGCGCTTTTATCGGCGTTGTTGCTCACTTTGCATTCATCTACGGCAAGGAGATAGCAACCCAAATAACAACTGCAAGAGCAACTGTTTTGCTGATTTTTTCCTATGTATTAATAATAATTTTAATGTATGAGACAGGCTACAGGGAAATAAAGGAGAAAAGATTTTTGGGAAAACAGAAAAAAAGGGCAACAGCAATTTATATAACATCCGTCATTATGATTCCGATAATATTCTTCTTATTTAACCAGATCAATTTTTCTGATCCAATTGGACTGTACAAGCAGATTGCGGTAACATCGGTGCTTGCATCTGTAGGCGCAGGAACAGCTGACCTGATTGGAAGGGATTAAGTTTTTATATTCTGTCAAACAGCCGGCTGAATGCAATGGATCACAGATGGCATTACATAGTAGCATTATTGCCTTGCCAGAAGCAGCACCTAAGTTCAGTCTATGTTTGGGCAATAAGCTCCGAAGAGACATTTGGGGTTTATAGTGCAATGTCCAGGGCCCATGCTGACGAAATTATAATTGTGCAGCCATTAAATACGGAAGAAAGTGAAAGACTAGAGCAAAAAGTTGAGAAATCAGGCATACAGCTTCACGATGCTAAAAAACACGGTTATGTGACTCCAGAGGAAATAGTCAAGCCGAATGTGCGTTTTCAAAAAGTTTAGATTTTGAATTAAAATGAAAAACCAAATGCTTTACAAGGAACTTGCAAAATATTATGATTTGATATATCACTGGAAAAACTATAAAAAAGAAACCAATCAAATTAAAAAATTAATTTCAAAATACAAGAAATCTGATGGAAAAAAGCTTCTTGAAGTTGGATGCGGCACAGGCAAACATCTTAAGTATCTAAAAGATAGTTTTTCTTGCACTGGTACTGATATAAGCGGAGACATATTAAACATAGCTAAAAAGAATGTTGAAGGAGTCTTATTTAAAAAAGCGGATATGAAAAAATTAAGACTCAATAAAAAATTTGATATAATCCTGTGCTTATTCAGTTCAATAGGTTATGTTAAAACCTATACAAATTTAAAGCATACAATAAAGAATGTTAGTAGGCATTTAACAAAAGGCGGAATTACAATAATTGAGCCATGGTTCAGCAAGTCTAAATTCAAAGCAGGCATGCCAGGAATGACTACTTATGACGGCAAATACCTCAAAATTGCAAGGCTCAACATTTCTGAAGTAAAAAACAACTTATCAATCCTAAACATGCATTATCTAATCGCAGAAAAAAACAAGAATATAAAATTTTTCGCTGACAGGCATGAATTAGGGCTTTTTGATACCAGTAAAACATTGAAAATTATGAAAGATGCAGGTTTTAAAGCAAAATTTTTGAAAAATGGCTTAATGAAAGATAGAGGAATATATGTTGGAATTAAAGTTTAAAAATGAAAAATCAGCTTAAGGAATCAATACTTGAAAAGCGCAATTCTCTTTCAAGAGAAGAAATTCTGGAAAAAAGCAATCAGATAAAAATCAACTTATTCAGCCTTGGCCATTATAAAAAATCAAAAACAGTGATGTTCTTTGCCTCTTTCAGCAGCGAGGTTCATACGCATGACATGGTAAAAGAATCCTTAAAAAATAAAACTGTTGTTCTGCCAAAGGTTGCGCAGCATGAAATAGAGCCTTCTGTAGTAATTGATTTTGACAATTTAATTCCTGGAAAATTCGGAATTCCCGAGCCTATTGAAGCAATGAAAATTGCCCATAAAAACATTGATTTAGTTCTGGTGCCGGGAATTGCTTTTGACAAGGAAGGCCACAGGATTGGATACGGCTATGGCTACTATGACAAATTCCTGAGAAAAGCGCCAAAGGCAGTCAAAATTGGCCTGGCTTTTGATTTCCAGCTAGTTGACAAAATACCGAAAGAAACGCATGACGTGCCTGTTGACATGATTGTGACTGAGAAAAGGGTTGTGCAGTGCGGGAAATAATAGTAAAAAACTTTATAAAACAAACTAATTTCCCAACTAAAATATGGGGATTAACCACCATAATGACCCGGAAGCAGCAAGTCAAATTGAGAAACTGAGAAAAGAAGGTGAATCTGATTCTGAAGAATCAGCTTATCAACCGGGGCAAGTCCGAGATTTATTAGATTTTTTTAAACCTAAATCTAAGTTGGATATTGTGATTTACGCTGCTAGTGCAGCCGCAGGCATTACACACAGCTATTGCGATATGAATGGAATTCCCCTTCAACATTCTGTTCCCATTTTCGGCGATTTAGAATCACTTTTAATATGGGGACCATCGTTGGCTAGTGGACTTGCAGGAGCCATTATGGGAACAAAAAACAATAATGAATCCTATGTTATATTTATACCTGAAGTTTCTCCTTTGGAAATTCCAACCAAATTTGCAATTATTGGCGGAGCTTTTATTGATGGTTTGTCAGCAGCCTTTAAAAGCGGAGTTGCAAATTTAGGAGGTTATGCTGTTCCTTATATCGCTAGAGGTTTAAATTACATAAAAGGATGAAAGATTTTTTCTGGAATATTCCTTTAAATAAAAAATGCGCGAGCCGAGATTCGAACTCCCGATTTTAGCATTTGCTAAAATTCTCGGGTGAGAGCCTTGGCAAGGCCCTATCATAGCCACTAGATCACTCGCGCATAAGCAAATGGGCCCGACCAGATTCGAACTGGTGACCTACACCGCCCTTAGTAATACATGTAAGGGTGTTGTCATAACCGCTAGACCACAGGCCCAAATGAATAAGTTGTATTAATAAACTGTATAAAAACCTTTTTAATCTAAACAGTCACCAGGACATTAGAGCTCCCGCAGTAGAAATAGCTTCTTGAATTTTCAAGCTTGAGGTACCTTTTCAGCCTGCTCAGCTGCTTTTTTGCCTTTAAAATCCGGTAAGAGCATTTAACCTCATACAAGTCAAATCTGCTGCCTTTTTTTGCCATTATGTCAATCTCGCCAAAAGAGCGCTTGGAAAGCTTTATGGGCACATTCACAGATATAGAATCATACTTGTCCTTAATCTTGTTGCTTAACTCTAAAACATACCTATCGTGTTTAGACAGCTTGATGGTTTCCACCAATAAGCAATCCCTTAGGCAGCTGGTTTATATAATTTTCGGTTACTTCTGTGTAATGAATAAATTTATATATTATAAGCGCTGAAATTTAGCCATGGACCCGCATGAAAGGATTTTTAGCATAATCTTCTCAAAGGCTGATGAAATCACCTGGCAGACCATCATCTACGAGCTTGTCAAAAGCGAGCAGATGGACCCTTGGGACATAGATGTGAGTATTCTAACCCAAAAGTACATTGACATGCTCAGAGGCTTAAAAGAGCATGATTTCAGGATTTCAGGCAAGGTTTTGCTGGCTGCAGCCATTTTGCTCAAGATCAAGTCAAATAAGCTTGTTGGAGAGGACTTAAGCGAGCTTGACAGGCTTTTAATTGGCGTTGAAGATGAGATGGAAGAGCTTGGGTTTGAGGAAACAGGAGAAATTCCAAAACTCGGTGAAATAGCCCCTTTAATCCCAAGAACTCCACAGCCAAGGAAAAGAAAGGTGTCAATATTTGACCTTGTTGAGGCTTTGGAAAGGGCTTTGGAAGTCAAGAAAAGAAGATTATTGCATTCAATTCCCCCTCTCAACCTTGAAGCGCCAAAAAAGAAAAAGGATGTCACTGAAATAATAAGGGAGGTTTACGGAAGAATAAAGCATTTTTTTATAAGCGCTTTGAAGGAAACGCTCACATTCTCAAAACTGCTGCCTTCAGAGTCAAAAGAGGACAAAGTCCACACTTTCATTCCCTTATTGCATTTGTCCCAGCAGAACAAGATAGAGCTTGTGCAGGACATTCCTTTTGGGGAAATACAGATTTTGCTTAAGAGGAAGGAAGAGGAGCAAAGGGTTGATGAGAAAGGGAATATTGTTAAAAGTTAATAAAAATCCAAAAAACAAGGTTTATATACTTAAAAAAAATACTGTTAAAAATGGGTCTTAGATTATATCCACCAACACGTTCAGGAGCACATTCTAACTTAATTGAATTGGTAAGACATTATCGTCCATTTCCTATAAGTAATCCACTTCATGGAAGACGTGAATATAATTTAGATGTTGGTGTAGAAAGATTTTATGAACAGAATGAAGCTTTAATCCAATCTAAACCTCATTTAGTT
Source organism: Candidatus Woesearchaeota archaeon (assembly GCA_016185865.1). GTDB lineage: Archaea > Nanobdellota > Nanobdellia > Woesearchaeales > GW2011-AR4. Next base: position 7,726 of record JACPMU010000064.1, read on the forward strand.
TTAGAACTTCAAAATTCTGATAGCGTTGACAGAAGGTTTAGATTTAATTATTCACAATTAGAACTAAGTTTAAGTTCACCATTGGTAAAGGAAATTTATGACAGCTTGAGAAACGGCAAAAAGGCACGATTTAAAGGAAGGCTAACAATACACACAGACTGGGCGCTGATACCGCCAACAAGAGAAGTAACTGGAGAATTAACAGGAGAACTTGCAGTAGACGGAAGAACATATCATACTAACTTTACCTCAAAGCATCATTTGGAAATACGTCCATATCTTCGGCAGATTTCTCCTAAATCCCAACTATCAACATACCATACCAAACCCCCGAAATCTTTTTAAACACACCTTTATTCTAAAAGGCTATAAACAGGGTGGTTTTTTGCTCAAGGAACACTTCAAGCTAATCTCGGGAACTGCAAACAAGAAGCTGGCTGAAGAGGTAGCTAAAATACTGAAAATACCTTTGACGCCGGTTGAAATAAAGCGGTTTCATGATGGAGAAATATACTGCAGGGTTCTTGAAAGCGTAAGAGGCTGCGATGTTTATGTCATACAGCCGACATCTCCCGATGCAAGCCTGAACTTAATGGAACTGCTGATTTTGGTTGATGCATTAAAGAGATCCTCTCCTGAGAAGATAACAGCAGTAATTCCATACTATGGCTACTGCCGGCAGGATAAAAAAACAAAACCGAGAGAGCCGATAACAGCAAAGCTTGTTGCCAACATGATTGAAACAGCAGGGGTTGACAGGGTTATAATGTTTGATTTGCACGTTGCCCAAGTTCAGGGATTTTTTGACATTCCAAGCGACAACCTTGAGGTTACGCCTTTATTTGCTGATTATATAGCAAGCAAAAAGCTGAAAGACATTGTTATTGTAAGCCCTGATGCAGGAGGCGCGGCAAGGGCAAGGTCATACGGAAAGATATTGGATGCGCCGATTGCAATCATAGACAAGAGAAGGCCAGAGCAGAATGTTGCCATGGTTGAAAATGTTATAGGGGATGTCAATGGCAAAACAGCCTTTGTGGTGGACGACATAATAGACACAGCCGGCTCGATAACAGAAGCAGCAAATATCCTTATGAAATTCGGGGCCAAGGACGTTTATGCGATTGCCACACACGGGGTTTTGTCTGATTCAGCTGCGGAAAAGATAAGCAAATCCAGAATAAAAGAAACAGTTGTAACAAACACTATAGACATTCCAAAAAATAAAATGACAAACAAGCTTAAAGTAATATCAATAGCGCCTTTGCTTGCTGAAACCATCAAAAGAACTCATGAAGGCCTTCCAATGGGGGTTGTTTATGAGGAAATGTATAAAAAGCTCGAAAAGAAATTAAAATAGAATGGAGCAAAAAGAAAAAAAAGTGCAGGAAATGTATATGGAGTTCAAGATGCTTGACAATTACATCAAGCAGCTGCAGAGCCAGCTTGAAATGGTGACCCACCAGCTGATAGAGCTGAATTCAACCAACAGCAGCTTAAATGAATTTGCAAAGCTTGATGCCGGAAAGGAGATATTTGTCCCGCTAAGCTCCGGAATTTTTGCCAAAGCCAGCATAAAAGACACATCAAAGCTGCTTGTGAACGTAGGCGCAAATGTCGCTGTTAAAAAAGACATCGAGTCCACAAAAAAGCTTATTGAAAAGCAGATGGAAGAGATAAAAAAAATCCAGAAGCAGATGGCAAACGACCTTGAAAAGATGACCCATCACGCTGCCCAGCTTGAAATGAAGCTCCAGGGAATGGCTTCAGAGGAATAAATATTCTTATTTTGGCTGTTTTTAAAACCACAAAAATGTCACAAATTTTTGGGGTCCCAAAAACCCCGGAGGTTTTTTAGGATGTTCAAATTTTTAAAGGAAAAGCTGAAAAGCGCAATCTCGAAGATTTCTGAAAACGTTGAGAAAGAGGGCAAAGTAGAGGAAAAAATAGCTGAAAAGCCTGTTGAAGAGAAGGGATTTTTTGCAAAATTAAAGGAAAGGTTTACAGGCAAAGAGGAAATAATTGAGGATAAGAAAGAAGTCATTGAAGAAAAAAAGATAAAAACTGAGGAAAAGCCAGAAATAAAAGAAAAAGAAAAACCAATAATCAGTGGACATAGGAAAACAGAACATCCAAAAATAAAGCCTGAAATAAAACATCCAATAAAAAAAGAGGAAAAATACGAAAAGCCGGAAATAACAGAGCCCAAAGAAGAAATTCAGGAAAAAATTCAAGCAAGAGAGGAACCGGAAAAAAAAGGCTTCTTTGCCGCTATAACCGAAAAAATAACAACAACAAAAATTGACAATGCGCAGTTTGAAAAGCTGTTTTGGGAGCTGGAAATGGCGCTGATGGAAAACAATGTCGCTGTTGAAGTCATTGAAAAGATAAAAACGGATTTGAAAGAGCAGCTTGTTGAAAAGCCGATAAAAAGAATGAAGGTTGAGGAGACAATAATCTCAGCATTGAAAAACTCAATTGAAGAATTATTTCAAAATAACAGTATAGACTTAATTGAGGAAATAAAAAATAAGAAGGAAAAGCCATACATTATCGCTTTCTTCGGCATTAATGGAAGCGGCAAGACAACAAGCATTGCAAAACTTGCAAACATGCTCAAGGAGGAAAAAATCTCCTGCGTACTCGCGGCTTCTGACACATTCAGGGCTGCTTCAATAGAGCAGCTTCAGCAGCATGCCGACAGACTGGGAATAAAAATGATAAAGCATGACTACGGAAGCGATCCGGCTGCAGTCGCGTTTGATGCCATAAAGCACGCAAAGGCAAAGAATATTGACGTTGTTTTAATAGACACTGCAGGAAGGATGCACAGCAACACGAATTTGATTGATGAAATGAAAAAAATAATAAGGGTTGCAAAGCCTGACCTGAAAATTTTTGTCGGCGAAAGCATAACAGGAAATGACTGCATCGAGCAGGCAAAGACATTCAACGAAGCAGTTGGAATTGACGGCATTATACTGGCAAAAGCTGACATCGATGAGAAAGGAGGCGCTGCTGTTTCAGTTTCCTATGTTACAAAAAAGCCGATTTTATTTCTAGGCACAGGGCAAAAGTACAGTGATTTGGAAACTTTTAATTCTGAAGTTGTAATAAAGAGTTTGGGGCTGGCTTAATCAAACTCAATCTTTCCGTCAAAACAAATCCCCTTGTGCAGCTTTACAGGCCTCCACTCGTCAACAACCAAGTCAGCCTGAAGCCATTCTGCAAGCTCTTCTGAATTGCCTATAGTAGCGCTCAACCCGATTATCTGCGCATTTTTCAGCAGTTTTTTTAATATTGTAAGCAAAATCTCCAGTGTAGGCCCCCTTTCGGCGTCGTTCAGCAGATGAATTTCATCCACAACCACTGTTGCAATGCCTGCGAGCCATGGCGCATGGTGCCTTATCAATGAGTCAAGCTTTTCTGATGTTGTGACAATCAAGTCGTAATCTGCAAGAAAAGGGTCAGCTGAATCTATGTTGCCTATTGACAGGGCTATTTTTGCAATCTTATCATACCTTCTCTTGAAGTCCCTGTACTTTTCAGATGCCAAAGCCTTCAGCGGCACTATGTAAACTGTTTTGCCCTTGCCTTCAATAATTGACTTTAATGCAGCAAGCTCTGCAATTAATGTCTTTCCGGATGCTGTTGGCGTGCAGACCAAAAGGCTTTCACCCTTTAAGAGCCCTTTTTTGATTGATTTTTCCTGCGCAGGCCTTAGAATTTCTATCTCTTTCTCAAGAATATTGTATAATTCCTCTGGAATCTCTCTTTTTATTGATTTAAGCTCCATGATTTGAAATATTCTCCAGTTGTTTTTAAAGATTATGGGTAATCTTTATAAATTAAGTATAAAATGAACTGAAAATGAAACCTTTGGCTCATCTTTTGTCATCTTTAATCTTGGCATTGTCGCTTATTCCAATTTTAAAGTGGAATGCCCTGCTTGTTTTGGCAGGGGGCTTTCTGATAGACATTGACCATCATTTTTGGTACGTTTACAGATACAGGAAAATCAATATTTTTAAAGCGTACAAATTTTTTATCAAGCCAATGGACGAGAAGAACTTCAAAAGCGTGGCTGGCATACTTCTTATTTTTCATACAGCTGAATTTCTGCTGATAATGCTGGCTTTGTCTTATATTAGCAAAATTGCATTGGCATTTACGATTGGACTGCTGTTGCATTATGCGCTTGACTTATGCTATCTTTATTTTGTTGCCAGGGGATTTGTGGTGAACCACTCCATCATTTATTGGATTTACAGGGAAAAAATTCAAAAACTTTAAATAAGTCTGTTTTCATGTTATGCATATGGGCATCATAAGGAAGGACTACATTCTTGACCGGTGGGTTTACTACGCTACTGAAAGGAAAAAAAGGCCCAGGGAATTCAAGAGCGCAGAGGCAAAGGACAATGCAAAAGTGTGCTTCTTCTGCCCGTGGAACACCCATTTGACGCCTCCTGAAATCGGAAGGGTTGAGTACAAAAACGGATGGAAGCTGAGATGGTTTTTGAACAAGTTCCCTGCTGTTGAGAAAAAAGGAAATCCAAATCTTAAAACAAGGAAATTCTACTCTGAAGGAGCTTCTTATGGAGTTCATGAGGTGATTGTTGAGACTCAGCACCACAAGTCCCAGCTTGCGGATTTGCCTGTGCAGCAGATAAGGGAACTGCTTGAAGTTTACAAAGTAAGGATAAAAGAGCTAAGCAAACTAAAAGGCATAAAATATGTTGAAGTTTTCAAAAACCATGGCAAGGATGCTGGCACATCATTGGTGCACAGCCATTCACAGGTGACGGCATTGGCGCAAATTCCCACTTTAGTTGTTGAAGAGTGCAATGCAGCAAGAAAAAATAAAAAATGCCCATATTGCGAGCTAATAAAAGCTGAGGCAAAGTCCAAAAGAAAAATTTTTGAAACGAAAAATGTTGTTGCATTCGCGCCTTTTGCATCACGCTTCAACTATGAGGCATGGATTTTTGTCAAGAAGCACAAAAAGACAATGGAGGAGCTTGAAGAAAATGAGATGATGGACATGGCAGCAGCATTAAAAAAGATTCTTGCAAAACTGAAAAAAATTAATGTTTCCTACAATTTTTTTGTTCATTACTCCCCGGAAAAAGAGAACCTCCATTTTCATATTGAAATAACTCCGAGAATTGCAACATGGGGGGGCTTTGAATTGTCAACAAATGCTGTTATAAATTCTGTTATGCCTGAGGATGCTGCAAGGTTTTATAGGAGATAAAATGAGAAAAATTAAAGATAATAAACTAATCATCTTTTCTATTTTAACCTTAGGCATTTTGATTGCTAGTTGCGGCAATCAGACTCAAGCAAAACAAGATGCCTATTTTTGCAATGAAGATTCAGACTGTGTGATTAAGGATGTTCATAACTGCTGCGGCTATTACCCAAGATGCGTGAATAATGATTTTACACCAGACATAGAAGCAGTAGAGCAAGAATGCAAAAGAAGCGGAACAGCTTCTATCTGCGGATTTGCTGAAATTAGTCATTGCGAATGCGTAGAAAATAAATGTATAAGTATGCAACAGGATAAAATAATTTAAATTACTCTATTTCTTCGCCTTTCCCTGAGCAGCAACTGCCTTTATCTTTGCCTCTATCTCTTTGGGATTGCCAAGATAATAGTGCCTTATTGGCTTTAAATTCTTGTCAAGCTCGTAAACCAGCGGAATTCCTGTCGGTATGTTTAAATTCACAATTTCATCATCGGAGATTTTGTCAAGGTACTTGACAATTGCCCTTGAGCTGTTGCCGCTTGCCACAACAAGCACATTTTTGCCTGACTTTAAAGAGTGTGCAATCTCTTTTTTCCAGTAAGGCAAAACTCTTGCAACAACATCTTTCAGGCACTCTGTTAATGGAATTTCTTTTTTAGCCAAGCCTTTGTATTTTGGGTCATTTCCAGGCCACATTGCATCTGTTTTTTTCAAAGAAGGAGGCCTTATGCTGTAGCTTCTCCTCCACTTCAAAACCTGCTCTTCCCCGTATTTTGCAGCCATTTCTGCCTTGTTTAGCCCCTGCAATGCCCCGTAATGCCTCTCATTCAGCCTCCATGATTTGCAGACAGGAATGTTTGCCAAGCCCATTTCTTTCAAGACAATTGACAATGTTCTTGTGCATCTTTTCAAGAAGTTAGTGTACGCAACATCAAAAGTGTAGCCTTCTTTTTTCAGTATCTGCCCTGCTTTTTTTGCCTCTTCAATCCCTTTCTCTGATAAGTCAACATCAACCCACCCTGTAAACCTGTTTTCCCTGTTCCATGTGCTTTCTCCATGACGCAATAAAACAAGCTTAAGCATTTTATTTGAAATCTTATTTTTGTTTTTTGAAATTTTTAATCCGCTTCGCATATTTTGTGCTCGGAGGTATCCGACCTCCTCGCCTATTTATTATATCTTAGAATTTTGCAAATTTCGCATTTTTTCCAAGCTTTTCCTCAATCTTCAGCAGCCTGTTGTATTTTGCAGTCCTCTCGCTTCTTGCAGGCGCTCCAAACTTGCTTTGGCTTGCTCCAAGCCCAACAGCCAAATCCGCTATAAAGCTGTCCTCTGTCTCGCCGCTCCTGTGGCTGACAACAACATTCCATTTGCTCTTGAAAGAGATGTTTGCAGCATCAATTGACTCTGTTATCGTGCCAATCTGGTTGATTTTCAATAATAATGCGTTGCATGCCCTGCGCTCAAGCGCCCTTTTTATCCTTCCAATGTTTGTGACAAGCAAGTCATCTCCAACAATCTGTATTTTTTTGCCTAATTCTCTGCTGAAAAGCTGCCATCCGCTCCAGTCATCCTGGGAAAAGCCATCCTCAATTGATATTATGGGGAATTTTTTTATCAATTCTTTATAAAAATCAGTTACTTCCCCACTATTATATTTTTTGTCGATTATTGTGTATTGGCTTGTCCCCTCATTATAAAATTCAGAGGCAGCGCAGTCCAAAGCCAGCTTTATTTTTCCATTATACCCTGCTTCACCAATTGCTTTCATTAATAATTCCAGCCTCTCATCAACATCAGCAATCGGAGGCGCAAATCCCCCCTCATCGCCAAGCAAAATTGCCTTTGCGCCGTATTTTTTCTTTAAAATGCCCTTAAGCGCATGATAAGTTTCAGCGCCTGCCATCAAAGCGTCTTTAAAGCTCTTAAATCCAACAGGCATTATCATATGCTCCTGTATGTCATTTTCAACACCTGCATGCTTGCCGCTGTTTACCACATTCATCTGCGGAATTGGGAGCAATAATTTTTTAGAATTTGACAGTTTTTGTATGTATTCGTAAAGGCCTTTGCTGGAGCAAACTGCGCCCATTTTGCATACTGCCATTGAAACTCCAAGAATGGCATTTGCTCCAAGCCTTGACTTGTTTTCAGTCCCGTCAAGCTCTATAAGAAAATTGTCAATTTCCCTTTGCTTTCTGCAGTCCTCGCCAACCAGTTTTTTTGCTATTATCTTGTTGGCATTAGAGACTGCCTTCAGGACACCTTTGCCATCGTACCTTTTTTTGTCATTGTCCCTCAATTCCAATGCCTCGTGAATGCCTGTTGAGGCGCCGCTCGGCACAATAGCTTTTGCGCAGCACGAATTTGTTGCCAATCCAACCTCAATGGTTGGATTGCCCCTTGAGTCAAGAACTTCCCTTGCTTTAATCTTTTTTATCTTAAAGTCCAAAAATTCCACCCTTTTAATATAAACCAGAAATCAGATTGTATTTAAATATTTCTAATCTGCCTATCCAATATAATCAACGTCCTTCCCAAGCCTTTTCTGCAGCTTCTTAAGCGCAATCTGCTTTGTGACATCGCTCAGCTGCTCTGTCTTTTTCAGTATCTCGCTTTCAATGTCTTTTATCTCCCTGTCAAGCTTGTTTATGTCGATCTTCAGCTCCAGCTTCCTGTTCAGGATGTTGAGTATTTCCTTTGCTCCTTTAATCCCGAGGTACATTGGATGGCCGTATGTCTCTGCCAAAAATGAAATTGCCTCTATGTTCCTTCTTGAAGCCAGCCCGAGCAGCAATCCTGAAATTCCAACAATCGGCCCAACAACCCCATAAAGCTTGTTGCTCACAAGCTCACTTTTGTACCTGTCAATGATTTTTTTGGTGTTGCCTGTGCAGTAAACCTTTGGCTTTTTTGGAATGTCCGCTAATCCAATTCCGCCAAGAGTAATCACCTCTTTTCCGCTGAATTTCTGCACTATGTCAAGGATTTTATCAGAAAACTCATAGGAGCTTATCTCGTCTATCGGCTGCACATCCCCCCCCAGCAGCAAAAGGTCTTTCTTGCCGCTGAACTGTTTGTAAAACACCTCAACAATCGGCAGCTCTACCAAATTGTCCTCGTTTACAAACACCGAATGCGGAAATGTATATGATGTTATCTCGTACAGCTTTTTTGCCTTAAGCTCGTCGATAAGAAAATCGATTGCGACCTTGCCGACATTTCCTATGCCCGGCAAACCCTCTATGAAAACAGGCTTGTTCA
>JACPMU010000047.1 GCA_016185865.1 Candidatus Woesearchaeota archaeon
GCAGCAGATGGCTGCATTTGTAATGCCTGCTTTTTTTGCTCCAGATGCTGCCTTTCCATGCCGGAAAAGCCCCCCGCTTGGCTGCCAGCTCCATTGATGCAACAGCTGCCTCTTTTGAAATAAACTTCATAACCTCTTCTGCTGTTTTAATTCCATGCTCGGAATCATAGGGAATTCCCAGTTTGACAAGCATGTCTGCAAATCCCATTACCCCGAGCCCTATCTTCCTGTTTTTACAGACGATTTTTGCGTTTTCATTCAGGGGATAGCTGCACATGTCAATCACGTTATCAAGAAAGTGAACAGCGCTGTGGGTTACGCGCTTTATTTTTTCAAAATCAATTTTATTATTTTTTACGGCATTTGACAGGTTGATGCTTCCCAGATTGCAGGACTCATACGGAAGAAGGGGCTGCTCGCCGCAGCTGTCAGTTGACTCTATCCTGCCAAGATTGGGGGTCGGGTTAAACTCATTAATCCGGTCTATGAAAATCACGCCAGGGTCCCCGTTTAGCCATGCATGCTCGCAGATAAGCCTGAAGATTTTTCCTGCGCTTTCTTTCCTGACAGCTTTCTTTGTTCTCGGGCTTACCAAACTATAATTCTTTTTTTTCTTAACAGCTTCCATAAAACTGTCTGTTATCGCAACTGAAACATTGAAGTTTGTCAGAACATTTTCCTTGCTTTTGACGGTTATAAAATCCCCGATGTCGGGGTGGTCAGCATTCAAAATCCCCATATTTGCGCCCCTTAAATTCCCCCCGAGCTTTATCTGCTCGGTTGCCGCGTCAAATATTTTCATGAATGAGACAGGCCCTGAAGTGAAGCCCGAGCTTTCTATTATGTCGCCTTTAGGCCTCAGCTTTGAAAAGTTGAATCCGGTTCCTGCGCCTGTCTTGTGGATCAGTGCAGCATAATGCAGGGTCTTGAATATGGGATCGATGCCGTCCTCTATGGGAAGCACAAAGCATGCTGCCAGCTGCTGCAGCTTTCTTCCTGCATTGAGCAACGTCGGAGAATTCGGCAGGAAATCAAGCGAATCCATCAAATTGTAGAATTCCTCCTCTGTTTTCTTTATATTCTTGTTTTTGTATTTTGCATCAGCGAGCGCAATATTCTTTGCCACTCTCCTGAACATGTCTTCAGGCTTTTCTGTGACTCTGCCCTTGCTGTTTTTTATCAAATAGCGCTGCTCAAGTATAAGCAATGTGTTTTTTGATAGGTTTAGTTTTTGTTTAACCATTTTACAAATTCCTCTTCTTTAATGAAGCTCGACATTCCTCTCCATTTCTTTTTTTCCTTTCTCGTGTCAACATAAACTTCTATGCCATTTCCGTCAGGATCTGACAAATAAATAGTTTTGCTTATGCCATGATCGATTGGGGTAAATCGGATATGTAGTTTTTTTAATGTGAAATAAGTGATAGCAAGCTGCCTTAAATTTTCAAGCTCCACAGCAAAATGGTACAATCCAGTCATGTTATCTGACGGGTGCTTTGCATTTCTGTGCTCCTGTAGTGCCAAATCATGGTGTTTGCCGCCAAACGTCAAGAATAAATAATTAGCGACCCTTTCAGTGACTTTCAACCCAAATACTTTTGTGTAGAATTCTTCTGCCCTATTTAAGTTTGATACTTTCAAATGGACGTGTCCGATTTTTGGCATTTCCTTAAAATATTCATTTTTGTTTATAAATATTGCCCAATCAAAAACTTTATATAAGCTGGAATCAAGGAATGTAAAAATGGAGCATTTGTCTATTAAGGAAATTCATGACAGGCTTTCGGAGCTTGAAGGGTGGGAGATGCACGGAAGCGAGATAGTAAAGGACTTTGAGTTTGAAGACTCAAAAAAGGCAATAGAGTTCGCAAACAAGGTTGCTGAAGAGGCGGATAGGCAGCAGCATCACCCTAGCATCAACATAAGGTACAACAAGGTCATGATAATGCTTACAACCCATGATGCAAACGGGCTGACACACATGGATTTCAAGCTTGCAAGGGTCATTGAGCAGTTAATCTGAACAAGGTTTAACAAGGGAATGGTATGTTTTTAGACTGGCTTCGGAAAGACGAATTTAAGGATTTCTATCAGAGAGTTAAAAGGCTGGAGAAATTTGTTAAGCTTTCAGACAAGGAATTATTAATTGATCAATATGTGGAATTAAGGACGCACTTCAAAAAAACCAAAAAATTGTTCCATGTGATATTAAAACTTTTTTCTGATGAATTGATAAAGATAAAATCCCTGCCACAATCACAATTAAAAGAGAGGCTTGAATTGTTAGTGGCAGACTTAAATGAAAAATTGAGTGAATTAAGACTGCTTATTGATAATGGGCTGGAATTAGCCGAAGAAATATTAAAAATAAGAGTTATCGGAATGGTCAATGAACAAAAAAGTAAATTAATGAGATTAATAAATTACTTGTTGTCTATCATAGATGCCATTGAAGAAAAAGCTGCGGAAATAAGAAAAATTTACAGCTTAGCAGCGCAAGAGGTTGCCAATTCTCCTTCTGAGCCTGTGTCTAGACTTAGCATGGTTGGACGAATGTACAATCTTTGGCCACTAAATAATATTCAAAGCGTCATTATTGAACTAGGCGGAAAGATTGAAAAAACTGATGGTCAGCACCCATACAAGATTATCTTTAAAGGGAATAGGCCTATACCATTAAGTAAGCATAGTCCGCCTGATGCTATTGTTCGTGAGGTCAGCAGGGCCACTGGAAGATCTAAAAAAGACATCGAGGCAAGTTTTGCCAAGGGAAAATTTCTTGCTGCCTGATTTTTAACTATTAAGTTCCTTTCTCATAACTTTTAATACTCAATCCCCCTTCTTGCAACAATCCCCTTTTGCCAGGGGTGCTTTACCCTCTGCACGACATTGACATAATCAGCCGCATCCATCAGCTCTTTTGGCGCATCCCTTCCTGTAAAAATCAGCTCAACCTTGCCATGCTCTCTTACAATCTCCAGAGCCTCATCCAGCGGAATCAATCCTTTTTCCAAAGCGCAGTTTATCTCATCCAAAATAACAACATCATAATTATTGCTTTTAATGATATTTTTAGCATGCTCCCACCCTTCCATCGCAGCGTTTTTTTCTTTTATGTCAGGCTGGAAGACAAAAGAGCCGGTTTTGTCAGCAAATTCCTGCAGGTGCTTTTGCTTTTCCTTCAAGGCGTCAACTCCAAACTGCTCAATCTAAATTGTTTCCAATTGCCCTAAGCGCCAATCCAAGCGAAGAAGTTGTCTTGCCCTTGCCATCGCCTGTGATGACATGTACCAATCCAAGGCTTTCTTTACTATTGTCCCCTGTTACCTTTATGGGCTTGTTTATTTTTGTTAAAGTCATTTTTTGAAAATTTTTATTTTCATATAACCTAAAAGCAATGCTATCAATGCGCCTGCCGCAGCAAGCAGCATGTCTTTTTGCGCATCAAATGAATCGCCTTGCATTCCCATGAAGGTAATTACATGCTCAGGGGCAAAAATAAGTGCGGCAAACCATTCTAACAGCTCATAAATCGCGCTGAATGAAACTACAGCAGCCCATGGAATGTAATAACTCCAAACGCCTTTTGTTTTTACATTTTTTCTTATAAAATCCCTTATAGGATAGTACATAAGCAGCCCAAATGCAAAATGAGTTAGTCTGTCATAATGGTCCCTTTCAAATTTATGCCCGAGAAAAGAGCTGAAAAACGGGGTTTCTGAGTAGGTATAATGGGCGCCTATCGCATGCAAAATCAGGTATATCGCTATTAAAGTATAGGAAGCATTTGAAAGCCTTGATTTGCAATGAATTAAAACAATAATTGGAATAAAAACAAATACTATGATATTCTCCAAAAACCAGTTAAATCTGTTAGTTGGGCTGATTGCAAGCAAAATCCATACTGCAATATAAATAAAAAACAAATAATTCGGATAATTGCTGGCTTTGTTCTTCATTTTTTAAAGCTTATTTTTCATAATATTTATTTGGATTGCGCATCGTTTGCAATCGAATTTGATAATCATCTCTATTGGCTACAATATCCAACACAAAATCACCCTTTATTAAAGATTAAAAAACAAAATAAAAATTAAAAAGAAATCACATGCAAAGTCCCCAGCCGCACTCCGGGCAGTGCAAACAGCCTTCCTTAATCTCTACTTTTGTTCCGCACTCCGGGCAGTTCTTGATTGCTGCTTTTGTCATGGGCTTTGATTCATTGCCGTTTCCGTTTGCAAAAACAAGCCCGCTTTCTGAGTCCTTTATGGTTTTTTTAATTTCCGGCTTTATGCCCACATCTATTTTTGCTTCCTCGCTTTTTTCTTTTGCCTTTGGCGCAACAAGCACCTGGTCTTTAATACTCGAGTCCCTGAACACAGTCACGTCCTTGCAGCCAAGCTTGTAGGCAAGTATATAGCTGTCCCTCATGTGCTCAAGCGTTGCATCTGCGGGGAAATTGTTTGTCTTTGAAATGCTTGAGTCAACCCATTTCTGGAAAGAAGCTAAAGCCATTATATGCTCTTCGGGAGTTATGTCCATCGCAGTTACAAGCGCTTTCCTTATGTTTTCAGGCACATATTCAATCCCCTGAATGCTGCCCTTGTGCTCGTTAATGTCTTCCATAAGCCTGTCATTGTACAATCCTTCCTCTCTTAATACTTTTTCAGCAGCAGGGTCCACATAGTAAAAGCTTCCGACCTTGACATTTTTTTCATAAACAAGGCTGTATACAGGCTCCATTCCTGAGCTGCAGCCTGCAATCATTGAAATGCTGCCGGTTGGAGCAATTATGGTTGTGTAGCCGTTCCTTATTCCGTAATTCTTTATGTCAGCGCTTACCTTGTCCCAGTTAAAGTGCCACTCATCCCTTAAGTCACCGCCTCTGACAGGA
>JACPMU010000048.1 GCA_016185865.1 Candidatus Woesearchaeota archaeon
AGAGGTGGATAATGAAGTTTGATATTCCTAGGAAAGAGCATCCTAATTTAGAGCGCTATTACAAAGAGGACATTGACACGGCTTACAGGTTTGCCAATGAAATATACAAGGAACTTGGCAGCTTGATAAGGGCTGTTGTCATATTCGGCTCAACAGCCAGAAGGACAAAGGCTGCAGGAGGGGATATTGACATTCTTGTAATCATAGATGACTTAATGATGAGCATGTCTCCTGAGCTTGTTGAGGCATACAGGCTTATCGTCCAAAAATCAATTGTCAGGATTTCTACAAAGCTTCACATCACAACAATGAGGTTCACCTCATTCTGGGAGTACATGAGAAACGGAGATCCAATAGCAATCAACCTTTTGAGAGACGGAGTTGCACTGATAGACTCTGGATTTTTTGACCCGATGCAGGCGCTGCTGAAAAGAGGCAAGATAAGGCCAACGCAGGAAAGCATATGGACTTATTACGCAAGGGCCCCAAATACCTTACACAATTCAAAATGGCATTTATTGCAGGGGGTGATTGACTTATACTGGGCTGTTATAGATGCTGCTCATGCCGCACTGATGAAAATAGGTGAAATTCCTCCAACACCAGAGCATGTTGCTGACTTGATGGAGCAGAAACTGGTAAAGAAGAAAATGCTCGAGCACAAGTATGTCACGATAATGAGGAACTTCTACAGATTAATGAAGATGGTAACTCATAGGGAAATTGTTGAGATAAAAGGCGAGGAATTTGACAGGTACTACAAAATTGCCGAGGATTTTGTCCACAGAATGAGAAGGCTCATAGAGCACGGCAAGTGATTCAGCAATTCATACGCTCAAAAACAATGCTATTGCTATAAAAAGCAGCAGCACAACAAAAAGGATAATCGCTGACTCCCATACCAGCATTTTTCCGTCAATTCCGCCCAAAAATACATAGAACGGCAAAAATGCCGACTGGCTTCTGATTAATCTCACTGCCTGCTCTGCCGGAGTTACCAAGACAACTCCGCTTTCATCCCTGCAGTCCTCTATCTTCAGCTCTGATAAAAGGCTGTCGCTTGATGTTCCTTCATCAGTAAAGACGCTTGAGACAAGCGAATAAGAGCCGCTTGCTGCATCATTGCCTATCTCAAACTTTACAGACCTTGTAAGCACATTGTAGCCTTTTTCTGCCTGCAGGGCAATGCCATTTTCAATAAATTTCAGCCCAAGATTGTCATTTTTTATCTCCAAAGCGGATTTGCTTTCATCTTCCTTGCCTACATTTATTATTTTGTAAAGTATTGTTATAATCCTGTCGCAGCCTATTGATAACGGGCTCAGGCTTAAGCTCAACAGCCTCAAGTCATGGGCTTCTTTCTCGATCTCAAGCTCAATGGTGGCTTCGTCTCTCTGCTCATTCCCGTTTTCATCTTCGCCTTCAGCCTCGATAAATACATTATAAGTGTCTTCATCAGCATTAAGAGGCAATTTAAACTTGAGAGTTACTGTCTTGTCATCCTGCGCGCTTAAGTCAAACTCATTTGACTCAGCGTCAATGTCATTTCCATTGGCTATGCCCTCAATTGTAACAACAACCCTTATGTTTTCTATGTCAATATCCTGGCTTTGGTTGAATTCGTTCTTTACAGTTATCTTAAACTCCGCATCAGAGCCCGGCTTTGCTTCCTTGCTTATTTTTCCATTGTCGCGGATGTTGCTGCTTTTTTTGCCGTCAATTTCCGCATCAATATCTGTTATTCCCAGATTGCTGATTAAAATTCCTGTTACTCCGGCAGTGCCTGTGCCTCCAGAACCGCTTCCTCCGGTGCCTCCAGTACCTCCAGTACCGCCTGTTCCGCCTGTGCCTCCAGTTCCACCGCCACCAGCAATACACGCATCTCCGCTTATTGCCTGGCCTGTTGGGCAGCCGCAGATGCTTGCCCTTTGAATCAAGGCACCATCCAGGCAGAATAAAGGCAGTGTTGAAGAACATATTCCATAAGGGGTGTTATCATTACATCTTTGTACCTGTGCTATACAATTGTCTCCGTTTATGACAAGATTGCCAGGGCATCCGCAAGTGCTTGCCCTTTGCACCAAAGCGCCATTCAGGCAGAATAAAGGCAAATTAGCCGAGCATTGCCCGCTCAATGTATTGTCGCTGCATATTTGCGTATTTGTCAGGCAATTGTCACCATTCATAATCAAATTGCCCGGGCATCCGCAAAAAGAAGCCCTGTTGACCAAAATTCCGTTGTTGCAGAAAAGAGGCACATTGAAGCTGCATTGCCCTGACACAGTGCCGTCGCTGCATGCCTGAGCCTGGAGCGCTGCTGTCTGGCACACTATAAGGCAGCCAGGGCCTCCAAAATTATCTTCACCTTCAAATGCCTGGCATCCGTTTGTTCCGATAGGGCTGCACCAGTGATTGTCGCCGTCTCCGGAATCACGGCACTCCACCCTTTGGTCATTTCCATTGCAGAATATGGCTGCGCCGCTGAAAGTTGGAAAAGAGTTCTTGGTGTAAGCCTGGGCGAATGCCGCATTTGCAAGCAGCACCATCAACACAAAATTCACGATAAAAAATTTATACCTGAATGCGCTTTTCATTTTACAGCCTCACATACAAAACAATTGAAGTAAACACAAAAAATACAGTGAACATGAATGTGCTGAGCATCAAAATCTGTATGTTTTCATTTGAGCCTTTAAACAGGATTTGTGCAGCAGGAGCCTCCAATTTTTCAACGACTGTTTTTGTCTGTTGCTTTGGCGCTACGCTTGCTGACAGCAATGTTTGCTCATCTTCCAAAGCCCCAAACTTGGTGCAGTCTTCTATTTCCAGCTCTATTGCCTTTGTGTCCCGAAGCTCGCTGCCTTCTGAGTAGACTTTTGCAGTTATTGGGTAAACACCTGTCTCAACATTATTATCTATTCTTATCTTAAGCGACTTGGACAACGTATTGTCTTCAGTGCCTGAAAGTATTTCCAGCCCTTTCTCAGCAAAATCAATCCCCAAGGCATCGCTCTTTATTTCTACAGCAGCTTCGTCCTCATCCTCCTGCCCAACGTTTATGGCATTATAATTTACATTTAATTCCCTTGTGCAGCTTAGTGACTTGGGATTTATGCTAAATCTTGAAAACCTCAAGTCATGCTTTTCCTTCTCAACTTCAAGCTCAACTTCAATTTCATCCTCGTGGCCTGTGCCGTTTTCATCTTCACCCTCTGCCCTTATCAGGACATTGAAAGAATCTTCGTCAACATTAAGCGGCAGCTCGAACTTCAAAGTTACTGTCTTGTCATCCTGCGCGCTTAAGTCAAATTCCCTTGATTCAGCATCAAGATCATCTCCATCGTCTATTTCCTCAATTGTCACATCCACTGTTATGTCCTCTATTTTAAGACCCCCGCTTTTGGTGAAATTATTAAAAGACTTGATTTTGAGCTCTATCTTGGAGCCCGGCTTTGCCTCCCTGCTTATTTTTTCATTGTTTTCCAGATTATTGCTTTTTTTGTTGTCAACCTCTGCATCTACATCAATTATCTTCAGCCTGCTTCCGCTGGATGATATACCAGTGCCTGCACCTCCTCCTGCTCCTCCGCCTGCACCGCCTCCGGCAGAAGCATTTGCAACAGTCAAATTGTAAAGCTGGCTTGTTGTTGCTATTAAGTCTGTGACGCTGACATTAACCTCACAAAAGCCGCTAGTTGACGGAGTAAATGAAACAATGCCTGTAGAGCTGTTTATTGAAATTCCGCTGATGTTTGACTTGACTGAAAAAAACAGCACATCAGCCTCAAGGTCAACAGCATCAGCATCATAAAAATATGCCTGGTTTTGAGTTGCAGTTGTTATTGGAGCAGATGTTATAAAAGGGGCTGCGTTATTTGAAAAATTAACGCTTATGTCTACTATTTCGGAGTCTGCTGAAATTCCGTCTGTCACTGAAAAGGCTATTGTGTTGCTGCCAATGTCTGTGTTTATTGGCTTCCATGTTACTGCTGCAATGCTGTTGCTTATTTTTGATATTGATATGCCTGAATGATTTGATGAATAGTTTAATATATCATTGTCAGCGTCGCTTGCTGTAATATTGAATGACAATGTTATGTTTTTTGTGCCTGATTTGCTGCTTATGCTGCTTAACACAGGAGCAATGTTAAAGTTGGTTACCAGCACATTCCACAATATTGACAATTGATTTAAGGAAGAATCCCTTATTGTTGCATTTATCCTGTGCGTTCCGTTGTCGCTTAAGCTTGGAGTGTAGGAAAAAAATGCCATGCCTGTGCTGTTAAGAGCATTGTCTATAAGCCATGAGAAATTAAGCAATGCGTCGTCAGGATCAGAGGCATTCACATTAAAGCTTAATGTTGAATTTTCCATCAAAGTCAGGTTTAGGCTTGACGGCGAAAATGCCGCAATAAAAGGGCTGTTGTTTACTGCTATGTTAAATAATCTGTCTGAATTTGACAATCCGTAGCTGTCATTGAAGAAAATTGTCATATTGTACTGCTTCTGCGCGTTTAAGCTGGTGTTCCACGGGAAAAACCACAAATCACCATTTTTTACCATTGAAAAATTTGTGCCGTTGAAATTGACAATTGCTGATGAGACTTGTGAAGTGTCATCTGTTATGTTGATTGTTATACTGGTCAACGCGCTTACTTTTGTATTGTTGCCTGCTGGATTGAGCCATTTGTTAAGGTTTGGAGCAAGCCTGTCATTTTTTGCTCCAGGAGTCAAAACAGATAAATTGAATATTGCAGAATTCCCGTCAGGATACCTCCCTATAGACACATTCTCAAATGCTTTGCCCGATGCCTGTACATAAGCAACAGAATCAATTAAATTTCCTGATGAATTATACAGCCTGATTTCTCCGCCTGTATCTGCCAGATTAAAGTTAGAGGTTGTTATATTGATTATTTTTACTCCGCTTTGGTTTACATTTGGGTAAGTGGCATTAAATGTGCTGAAATCAGCTGCCAGAATGATAAATTCATTTGGAGAAATTAAAGCATTTAAGGTGAAATTGCCGCTTGAGGACTCTGAAAGATTCCAGTTTGACAGATTAACTAAAGATGGGCCGCTGTTGAACAGCTCAATCCACTCGTGCTCAGGGTCATTAAGCCCGTTTGCAAGAATTTCATTTACAAAAACTGCTGCATACACATTTGACGATAAAGCTATCATAAGTTCCACCAATAATCCAATAATCAAGACTTTTTTGAAAACCATGCCCCCACCACTAGGCAATGGTAATATGTTTAATATATAAATCTTATCGTGCCTTGATAGTCTTCAGATAGCCAAAAACTATGACTGCAGCAAGCACTATAATGACAGCTGCCCCCAATGCAATAGGCACAAACGCAGGCCCGCTCAAAATAGAGATTTCCTCTGTTGCTGTGACCTGCTCTCCTAGACTTTCCTGTGTTTCATCTTCCGGCTGGATTAACTCAATTTCCTCTCTATCTGTTATTTCAGGCTTTGGCGCTGTTCCTGAAATGCAGTCCCTGACAACCAAGTCAGCGGTTTTTTGATCGAATAATACAAAGTTTTTCCAGTAAAGGTTTATGAAAATCGGGTAAGCTCCTGATCTTAAAAATGAAGGCACTTCAATGTTCAAAGTTTTTGTGTATGTTTTTTCCTCTGCACTTGCCTCGTCTGAAGACTCCAAAGATATGTCCTTGTCAAAAGAATTTATGCCTAGATTGCCCGACTTGAACTCAAGCGCAACTTCGTTTTCAAAATTTGAGCCGGCGTTGGCAATTTCTGCTGTCAATTTTGCTTTCCTGTCGCAGTCTATTGTGCCTGGGGTGAGCAAAACCCTTGTGATTCTTATGTCATGGCTCTGCTTTTTTACCTCAAGATCCATGTTAAGCTCAGTGATGTACGATGTCCCGTTCCTGTCCTCGCCTTCAACTTCTATGAGCGTGTTGTACAGGCCTGCATCAGCATCAATCGGTATTTGAAACTTGACATCAACCCTTTCATCATTTCCGGGCTCCAAATCAAAATCTATGCTGTCCTGTTCCAAATCAGCCCCGTCATCAATTTCCTCTATGACTATTGTTGCAAACACCCCCCTCAATTCCGGATCCTCTCCCTGAAACGTGTTCTCCACCCTTAAGGTAAGGGTTAAATTTGAGCCAGGCAAAACATCCACATTTATTCTTGTGCCGTTTGCAACAGGAACTGAATTGGAATCTATCCTGTCCCTGTTCTCCACCCTGTAGGTGTATGCCTCGTCATAGTCAACATTTACATCTATCTCAGTTATCTGCAGCCCTGCTGCCAATGAAGCTGAAGCTGCCAAAATCATGAATAAAAGGATAAAAGCCAATAGTCTCATTTTGTACCTATTCTATAGTGGTTATTTTGTATATATAAAGGTTGTGTTTTTAAGGGTTTTTATAGGGTGGTTTTGAGAGATGGCGAAGGAGTTTTGATGAGCGAGTGCAACGAAGCGAACCGTTAAATGCCATGTTATGTGCCCCGATTGAAAAGAGAATGCAATTTGGTCGATTGAAGTCGAGTGAGCAAGCTTATTTTCTATAGGTGATAATTAACGAATAAATAACATAAACTACAATAAATGGCAAAAATATATTTAGAAAATATGAAGCAATGGCCTCTAGCAGACTAACTTTACAACACTCAAATAGCGAATAAAATTCTCCTCTATTAAAACAATCAACAACTTGACAAATTTTTTGAACAGAAAAATATTTATAGATAACAAAAGTTATCGTTAAAATTCCTGATAAAGCAATTTTCCATATTGTTGGTTTTAAAAATTTTTTCCAGTCCATAATTTAGAATTTAAATCAACTGCTATTTATAATTACCGAAAACTTCAATGAAAATGGAAGCTATACGAGCCGACCTCGATTGCATTTAATAGGATGTTAAATGTGTTAAAGCGAAGTTTTTATAAAAACTTTTATTTACCGCAGAAGAAAATACTATCTTTGCCCTCTTCAATCAATTTCTCAATATTGAAGTTTTTTTCAATCAAATTTTTTATTACATCAAATTTTTTGGATTTTTTCAATACGCTGAAAACAAA
Source organism: Candidatus Woesearchaeota archaeon (assembly GCA_016185865.1). GTDB lineage: Archaea > Nanobdellota > Nanobdellia > Woesearchaeales > GW2011-AR4. Next base: position 7,064 of record JACPMU010000048.1, read on the forward strand.
CCTTTCCTTTCCAACCCTTTTCATCTCATCAATTGATTTTTTTATATTGTTAAAGTTGTGAATTGCTGTTATTGAAACAACATAGTCAAAGGAATTGCTTTTGAACGGAAGCGATTCAGCAATGCCAATTATCTTTTTATTATTTTTATTTAATTTTAATAGTGATATTGATGGATCAACTCCTGCAACATCACAATCAAATTCTGAGGAAATGCCTGTCCCGCAGCCCACATCAAGCATTCTCGTGTTTTTGTTTATCTTAATAATGTTTTTTATAACTGATAACTTGTTCAGCTGCTCTTCTTTGTATAGCTCATCATAGCCTTCTGATATGGCATTATAATATTCCATAATGGATGTTTTTCAGCAAAATTTAAATATCTTTCATTAATAAGGCAGCAATTTGGTGGTTATTTTGAAGAAAATATTTTTAATCATTGCATTGATTTTCATTTTTGGCTGCGTTCAGGCAAAGGACTTTGATTACGGGTTAAAGCAAATCAGCAAGCTCAATTCCAAGTACAATGTCACTATGGAAACCTACCCAAAAACCATGCAGAAAATAAGCTTAATGCTTGATGACTTTGATGAGTTAAAAAAGCTCCAGCTGGAAACAGGCCAGGAGCCTTTTAACTACATTGCTGATTACAGAATGCTGAACCTTGAGGCTGAAAAGCTGTACATTGAAAGCCAGAAATACGGCAGCGCAGGCACAACCAAAGACGGCTTTGGCTGCAAGTCAAGGCCTCTTATCACAGAGTCAGTGGCTTTAAGGAATATGTCGGCTTTAAAGGGGTTTGAAGCAGCTGGCTTGATAACAGAGTTTGTTGATATATATCCGGAAGAGGCAGAATCTGCAGGATTTTCCCTTAAAAATGCATTATTTCTTAACGCAAGCTTTTATGTGATATTCCAGGATGCAAGAAGAGACAGCAGGGTAATCAATAATTTTTGCCCGCAGAATGTGACACTTGATATATACAAGCAAGGCTTCCGCAAGCCGAGCTTCAGGGAAAGGAACAACCTAAGCGATGAGCGCATAAACAATATGGGATATGAAGAGGCTGTTGCAGTCTGGAAGAAAGATTCTGGCTTATCCTAAAATGGCATTGAAAAAACCAAAGAGCGTTGAGGAGTGCGTTTATTTTACAAACCGCACTATTGGAACCGGAAGGGCCATGGCATGGGTTTTCAGGAAAGAATGCCCTAAATGCAAAAAAGGGATAATGGGCAAGCCCAAGAAAAAAAATGGAAAATTTGACAAGAAAGCAGAGCATTATGTATGCTATGCATGCGGCTATTCGGAGAAAAACGAGCAGTTTGAAAACTCGCTTGTTATCAGCATTGACTACAAATGCCCCCACTGCGGCAATGAAGGCGAAACAACTTCAGAGTACAAAAGGAAAACTTTTGAAGGAGTTCCATCTTATATGTTTGAGTGCCAGAAATGCCACAAGAAGATTGGATTGACGAAGAAATTGAAGGAGAGCAAGAAGAAGGGAAAAGACACAGAGGACTCAGATGAACAGTGAAGTAATATCGTCAATAAGCACTATGCTCGGATTTTTCATGCTCATGATGCTGTTGGTTGTGGCTGTTGGAGCGCTTCTCTTTGCATTCTGGATTTGGATGGTTGTTGACTGCGCGAAAAGAGATTTCAAAAAGGACATTGACAAGGTTGTGTGGATATTGGTTATTGTGTTCCTCAATGTGCTAGGGGCTGCAGTATACTATTTTGTTGTAAAGATTGGGGAGAAGAAAAAAAACAAAAGAGCATACTGATAGTAAAATCAGCTTACCTTCGGTTGCACTATCACCATGTGCCCATTGTAAAGCCCTTCTAAATCTTTTAAAGATTTTCTTCTGATTTCACCAGCCAATGGTTCAAAATACACAACATTACTACCTTCTATGCCAATAACACAAACAACATGGC
>JACPMU010000060.1 GCA_016185865.1 Candidatus Woesearchaeota archaeon
AAAAACAAAAGGCACAATCATTATCCCTTCTTCACTGGACAAGGCTGAAACTTCAATAGTTGGTGCTGCTCTGGAGATAATACAAAGGATAGGGCCATGCAACGCAAATCTTGATGTTACAAACATAGAGGACGTAAGAATAAGCAAGAGGACAATGGTTGTTGAAAGGGCAAAGGAACTGCTCAAAAAAATGATGGAATCAACAATGCCCGATTCTCAGGAGCTTGCGGATGAAGTGACTGCGTCTGTAAGGGTCATGGAGATTGTTGAATACGGAAAGGACAGGCTGCCTGCAGGCCCGGCAATTAATGAGAGCGATGAAGTGATAGTTGTTGAAGGCAGGGCAGATGTATTAAACTTGCTGAAGCACGGCTTCAAAAACGCAATCGCAATCAACGGCACTTCAGTTCCTGAAACAATCATAGAGCTGTGCAGCAAAAAGGTTGTAACAGCGTTTGTGGACGGCGACAGGGGAGGCAACCTAATAATTAAGGAACTCACTTCTGTGGCAGACATTGATTTTGTGACAAAAGCGCCTGACGGAAAAGAGGTCGAGGAAATAACAAAAAAGGAAATCCACAAGGCATTGAGGAGCAGGATTTCAGGCGAGCAGGCAAAACTTGAGCTTTCCAGAGAGCCGGAAAGAACCTCAATGGAGCTTGTCAAAAGGCAGCAGCCTCATGGCCAGCACCCGCAATTCCAAAGGCCGATGCAGAGGCCGTACCAGCCAATGCCCAGCATAAGAAGAGTTCAGATTTCAGCTGAAGAGAAAAACAAATTTAAGTCGATGCTTGAGGACCTTATTGGCACAAGAGGGGCAGAGATACTTGACAGCAAACTTTCTGTGCTTGGCAAAGTCCCTATAAGCGAAGTGCAGACAGCATTAAAAAGCATAGCCAATGCGCATGCTGTTGTTTTTGACGGCAGCATTGAAAGGGAGATTGTAAAGGCTGCGGAAGATGGCAATGTAAAGTTCCTGATAGGGATGGACTCGAAAGTCCGGCAGAATGAGACAAGGGTAAATTTGCTGACTGTGAACGAGCTTTAATTTTTTTATTTTTTATTAATTTTATTAGAAAGAATATCTAAACCAGGCTCTTGCTCAAGCTCTTTTCGCATTCTTTTAGTTTATTCAATTTGCAGAAATTTTCCTTTATGGTGTCTGCTGACTGGACGCCGCTGAATTTAACCTGGTTGTTGATTAAAAATGTTGGGAAGGCTTTGATGCCAAGCTCTAGAGTCAATTTGTCATCCGGCAAATGCTTCCCAAACTTCACTTCTCCAAACGCATCCAAAAATTCTTTCAGGTTTGTTTCAGCGCTTATGCTTGATTTGTCATCTTGAATCACAAACAAGTCCAGCCTGTTTGGAATGCTTTCTCTTTTAAAATAAAATGAAGAGCCTGCTGTATTTTCATTCAGTAAATAATAACCTTCTTTTTTTGCGAAAACCCGCTTAAACTGCTCAAAATTCTGCTTTTGTGTTATGTTTTCTTCCAGAATGTACATTGGCAGCGAATTTGCGCCAAATTTCTCCGCAATATTCCTGCCTTCAGCAGTGCTGTAGCTGATTTCCTTTGCATTCAATGCCCCAAGCCAGCTTTCCAGAATGCTTAACACTCTTTGTGTGTCGCAGTTAAAGCAGCTCTTCCTGTCGTTCAATACTATGACATTTAACTTTGGAATGTCCTTGAATTCGCACTTTGCGTCCTTAGCTGCAGGATTTATGCAAAAGCCTTCTTTTCCTTCCTGAGTGCAATCATCATCGGAACTGCACAATGCAACAAATTCCAGTGGGATTTTTTGCTCTATTTCTTTCTTATTTTTGAATAAGGAATATGAAAAAAATATCACAAGCGCCAGAACAATAAAAACAGCAGCGTACTTGAAGAAGTTGCTTTCCTTCTTTTCATATATTGCTTCTTTGGGGACTTGAGCAGGCTCTTCTGCTTTTTCTGCATCATAAAATTCTGCCTGAGCATGCACATGCCCGTGCTCTTCAGCTTCATCCTGGATTACCTTTAATTTTATCCTGTCGCCTTCTTTTGATGATACAGCAGCATTTGCATCTTCTTTCTTTGCTTCCTCTGTTTTTCGCTCTTCTTTTGCATCCGGCTCCAGGCTTTTGATTTCTTTCAGCTTTTTTTCAATCCTGTCCTTTCCCTTTTCATACTCTTCCTTGCTTATGACATCAGCCTCAAAGCTCTCTTTAAGGAACCTTAGCTCCTGCTCCAGCCTCTCCCTCTGGGTTTTATCGTCCATAAAAAATCTATAAAAGCGGATTTAAGGTAATACATAAATCTTTCTAATATAAATAGAAATTTTCATTACTGCCAAGTTTCAATAAAAGCATTTATAATGTTGTGCAGGAGTTGTTCCTTATGTATGATATTTTTATAGGCAGAAGCGATGCCGAGAAGGAAAAATACGGCACCCAGGGCGCTGTTTTTATAGGCAAGCACTATGTCAAGATGGGCCAGACTGTCTCATTGTCAAACAAGGTTTATCTTGATGTTTCCAAATCCCATGTTGTTTTTATTGTTGGAAAAAGGGGCTCGGGAAAGTGCCTTCATGGGGATAGCTTAATAACACTCGGCAATGGCTCGGAGATGCCCATAAAAGATGCATTTAACAATAAAGATGATTTAATCGCCTTGAATCATCAGCTTAAACTTACTAGCACGCAAAAAACAGCATTTTACACAAGAAAAGCCAATAAACTGTTGCACATAAAATTAAGAAGCGGGAAAGAAATAAAATTAACGCCAGAGCATCCATTACTAACTATCAGGGGCTGGGTCAATGCGGAAAATCTGGAAATTGGCAGCAGGATTGCAACACCGAGAATAATAAACGCTTTTGGAAATGAAATTATTCCAGAGCATGAAGCAAAAATTTTGGCTTATCTCATAGCTGAGGGTCACATTAAAAAATGCCTGTTCTTCACAAATTATGACAATTCAATAGCAGATGATTTAAGGAATTCGCTGAAATTGTTTGATGAAAGCATAGAATTAGCTCCAACGCTCAAAAAGGGAGAGTACAGAATTTATTCACGTGCTAAAAGGCATGTTTTGGAATATGAGATAGTCAGAGACAACAAGAATGGAAGATTCCTGAAAGGAATTTCCATTCGGCATGAAAAAACAAAAATAAGGCAATTATTTGAAAGGCATAAGCTTTATAATTTATTATCGCTGGAAAAATTTATTCCCGAAGCAATACTCAAGTCAACAAAAAGAACAATATCCATTTTTTTAAACAGGCTGTTCAGCTGCGACGGTAGCATTTATAAGCCGCAGAAGCTAAAATCTTATTGGGAAGTTTCTTACAGCTCTTCATCAAAAAAATTAGCAAAACAGGTTCAGAGCCTGTTATTGAGATTTGGAATTTTATCAAAATTAAGAAGCAAAAAAATTAATTTAGGCAAAAAATCTTTCTTGTCTTATGAAGTAGTGGTTGACGGCGAAAATGTCCTAAAGTTTATCAATGAAATAGGATTTTTCGGGAAAAAAGAAAAGAAGCAGGCAATATCTCTCAAAGAAATGTCCGAATTAAAAAGAAATCCGAATATAGATACCATACCAAAAGAGATATGGGATGTTTACAGGCCAAGAAATTGGACAGTAGCTGGCAGGGAACTGGGCTATAAAAGCCCAAAATCTGCCAGAAGTAGCATAAATTATTCGCCTTCAAGGCAAAAATTATTGCAAATTGCCAATGCAGATAATGAATACAGAACCCAGTTGATTGCCCAGTCAGATATTTTTTGGGATGAGATAATATCCAAGGAAATGTTATTGGGGGAGTTTGAAGTTTATGACATAACCGTGCCTGAACTTCACAATTTTGTTGCCAATAATGTTATAGTTCACAATAGCTACACAATGGGCGTTATAGCAGAGGGAATTCATGACTTAGGGGATGAAATCAGGAAAAACCTAGCTGTTGTCATGCTTGACACAATGGGAATTTACTGGACTATGAAGTACCCAAACAACAAGGAAAAGCACCTGCTTGACGAGTGGGAGTTGGAAAGCAAAGGCATAAATGTGCAGATTTTTACTCCCATTGGCTTTTATAACGAATACAAGGAAAAAGGAATCCCGACTGATTTTCCGTTCTCGATAAAAACAGGCGAGATAAGCGCAGAGGAGTGGTGCATGATTTTCAATGTCTTGGTGACAGAGCCTATTGGGATTTTAATAGAGAGGGTAATAAACAGCCTGCAGGAGGAAAAAAATAATTACGGGATTGATGACATTATAAAGGCTGTTGAGAGTGATGAAAGGTCTGAAAAAAGCGTCAAGGATGCTGTTGAGAACAGGTTTTTGGTTGCTGGAAAATGGGGGTTGTTCAGCAAGGAAGGGACTTTGATTGAAGACCTTGTCATACCAGGGCAGATAACTGTGCTGGATGTAAGCGCCTACACAACAACTGCAGGAGCTGAAAACCTCAGAGGATTGGTCATTGGATTGGTTGCGCAGAAATTGTTTGTTCAGAGAATGGTTTCAAGAAGAACAGAGGAGGAAGCTACAATAACAGAGGAAATTCATTTTTTTGAGGAGGAAAGGGAGGAAAAAAAAGAGCCGATTGTGTGGCTTATAATTGACGAGGCTCATGAATTTTTGCCGAACAAAGGCAAGACTCCTGCAACAGCCCCTTTGATAACTGTCCTTAGGGAAGGAAGGCAGCCTGGAATTTCGCTTGTATTGGCTTCTCAGCAGCCAGGCAAGATTCATACAGATGTAATTACCCAGTCAGACATTGTTATTGCCCACAGGATAACTGCAAACATTGATGTGCAGTCTTTGGGAGGCTTGATGCAAAGCTACATGAGGGAAGGGCTGGACAAGCAGCTTAATCTGCTGCCTCCTGAAGAAGGAGCTGCAATTGTCTTTGACGATTTGAACGAAAAGCTCTATCCAATGAGGGTAAGGCCAAGGTACACATGGCACGGCGGTTCAGCGCCAACTGCATTGCCGAAAGAGAAGAAAGTGTTTGAGTTTTAGAGCTTATAATTTCTTAAAAAACTCCGATTTATTCAGCTGCAAAACTATCAGTATCAAAACAACCGCAATTACTGTCATTAAATAATATCCCATGCCGATTGCAATTCCAACTCCGGAAACTGCCCAGATTGACGCTGCTGTTGTCAGTCCGTGAACCTCGTCTTTTGCCTTAAAGATTGTGCCTGCCCCTAAAAACCCAATTCCTGTTGCAATTCCAGCAATAATTCTTGCAGCTTCATTTGGCAATGTTTCAACTGTCACAAGCACAAACAATACAGCCCCTAGGCAAACAAGCATATGCGTTCTTATGCCAGCCGGCTTGTGGACAACCTCCCTTTCCAGGCCAATCAGGCCCCCTGCAACAACTGCAAGAACCAGCCTCAGCAGCGTCTCTGTGTATTCCATCTTTTATTTTTTTTTAATGTCCATCTTTAGCGGCCAGTCGCTTGGCGCATAGGTCATTGATATCATGGAAGCTACAAACATCAGTGTAAAAAACAAAACAAAAGTAAACCCCCATGTTCTTGAGTTTGGAAGAATGTAAAAGGCCGATATCAAAAATCCAACAATGCTTGTAAGCATATAGCCTCCTGATAAAGGAGCTACATTGAATTGCTTGTGATGCATGATTGACACCTCTTTTTTGGATTCTTTCTTTTACTTTTATTTAAACTTAACGAAAATCTCATTTGAACTTAACGAAGTTAAGCCTGTCAATGTTCTTTCTTGCATGCTCAATGCCCTTGACAAGATTGCCCATGAATTCCTCCATTTTGCTGCATGCAATTTCCTTTAATTCTCCGCTTGTCATCCTGCCTGACTTGTATTCATGGTAAATACTGTCCAATTCCTTGTCGTCTTCAACCAGATGCTGCTTCATAAGCTCGAAAACCATGTCCTTTTCTATTCTTGCGCCAAGCTTCCTGTGCTCATCAAGCGTGTCCCTGCCGCCGCTCAGCGCATTCTTGATTTTTCTCTTTACAGACTTGATGTCTTCAGGCAGCTCTATGCAGCTTTCAGGCTTTGACTTGCTCATCTTGATATCACCGTCAAGAGAGGGTGTGTATTTGTGGTAAAGGCCAGAAGGGAGAAAGAATTTCCTTTCCTTGAATCTTCTTACAACATCCCTTGTTAATCTTATATGGGGATCCTGGTCAACTCCAACAGGAATTATGCCGGGCATTCTTTCTTTGAATTGGGGGTATAAAATGTCAGCAACCTGGGTCATTGCAGCCATTATCTTGCCAGGATCTGCGCTTCCGTAAATTGCCTCAAACTCATTAAGGGTTATTTTTTTTGCAAATTCATAGGCATAATTCATGACTTCCCTATTTTCCGACTGGAAATAGAATATTGTTTTTCTTGGGTCAAGCCCAAGGGCAACATAAGCAGGAATGTGAAAATCAAGCGCTCTTTTTCTTGCCTCTTCCAAAGTGACTCCTCTTGTTGAAGCTGCCTCCAAATCTGCAACTAAAATGTATGAATGTGCTCCGTGCTCCTGAAAATACTTTATGTTCTCGACAACCATTTTTGTGCCGAAATGTATTTTCTCATTTGAAGGCATTATGCCGCTGAGAACATAGTATTTTTTCCTTTGATTTATTGCGTCAGAGATTATTTTCAGGTCCCTGCCTGCAAACACAACATTGCGCCTCATGATCCTGTTTGGATTAGGAAAAATGCCCGAATGAAATATCTCAAGGCCGAAATCCTTTATGATTTTTTCGTAATCCTCTAATAAACCTGAGCCCCACGGGTCAATGATTTTATGTTTCATACCACTAAACTTTGGATATAGTTATTTAAATGTTTTTAAAATACAGTTATAAGGATGCCTCCAACCAGCATTATTATTGTGCCTATTAATGAATTTCTTATGCTTCTTTCTTTAAAAACAAAATAGCCGATGAAAATGCTGAATACCAGGCTGCTTCTCTTCAATGAAATGACATAAGGGACAATTGCAATGGCCATTGCATAAGAAGCCAATGCTATCATAAAGGCTGAAGAAACGCCGAGAAGTGCAAGCGGCTTTATATTTTGCCCTATTTCAGCCAGTTTTTTGTTTGGATTAATCAACAGGATTGGAATCATCATCAATGATATGAAAGAATAAACCAGCACAGTGAAAAATATGGCATTTGAATCGATTATTCCTATCTTGAAAAGGTTTGAGGTTATGCTCCACACAAAAGCAACAATAATCACATAAAAAGAGCCTTTTATTTTGAACAAGGATCTGAAGGGCTCTAAGAGCCTGTGCTCTGATTTCAGGTTTGTTGTATAGGCTCCGGCAACTATCAGCAGTATTCCGATAAAACCAGCCTTGGAGGGAATTTCCCTCAGCATAAAATATGAAAGCATGACCAAAAATAAAGGAGTCAGGCTCAGCATTGGCAATGAAACGGAAAGCTTGCTTGTCTGCAGCGCCTTTATCAGCATGTATGTTGTGATTATCAGCAATATCCCGTTCAGTGCGGCATTCCAGTAAACATCGGCATTTATTTTTTCAGGATAATTGAAGTGCAATAAAATAAGCAAAAAAGGCAAAGCAAAAGCATATTGGACCCATACAACAATTGAGCTGTTGACGGGCTTGAGCTTTTTCATCAGCGCAAATATAACAGCATCTCCTAATCCGGAAACAACAGAAAGAAATGCCCACAGCATTTTACTTCAAGCCTTTCAATATTTCTTTTATCGCTGCAGCCCTGTCTTTTTTGCTGAATATTGAAGTGCCTGCGACAAACACATTTGCGCCTGCTTCGAAGGCAGTCCTTGCAGTCATCGGGTTTATGCCCCCGTCAACCTCTATGTCAAGTTTTGGCTTAAGCTTTCTCAATTCCCGTACTTTCGGCATCGCTGCCTCTATAAACTTCTGGCCTGCCCATCCCGGCTCGACAGTCATCACCAAAACCATGTCGACAATGCCAAGATATTTTTTTATCTTGTCCAATGAAGTGTTTGGCTTTATTGAAATGCCGGCCTTTATTCCGTTTTTCTTTATGAAACTAATCTGCTTTGAAGGGTCCTTGCAGGCTTCCTCGTGGATTGTTACAGAATAAGCGCCTGCGTCAATAAACCCTTTTATATAAGAATTGCCTGGCTCATGAACCATAAGATGCACGTCAAGAGGCACCTTTGTCTTGATTGTTTTGACAAACTCTGCATTGACAGTTATTGGAGGAACAAAAATGCCGTCCATGATGTCAACATGTATCAAATCGGCGTATTTTTCAACTTCATTTATCTCTTTATTGACATTTGACAGGTCAGCAGACAAAATTGAAGGTGCAATCTTTATTTTTGGCATTTTAATTCTGAATGTTTGCCAGTTTTTAAGGCTTTTTATTTTTCAGAAAACAGGCTTCTTACAATGCTTAAAGCTATTTCCCTTTTCTTCGGAAAAGCCGCTACGCTTATCCTCAGGTGGAAGCACCTGCCGGAATCTGTCAAAATTAGTTTATTTTCATTAATCCACAAGTCCTTGTCAAACCTGAGGAAAAAATCAAGGTTTTTGTCCAGCCTTGACTCAACTTGCTGCAGTATGGTGTTTTTTTGAGTTTCATCCAGATTTTTTAATAGATTATTTAAAAATTGTTTTATCAAATTTGCTTTTGTCAATGTGGCTTCAAATATCTTAATTTTGCTTTCATTAAATCCATGGGCATTTGTCTTTCTAAAGGCAATTTTATTGTCTTCAAGATTAAAGGGAAAAAACATCAAGAAAGCGTCTAAAACATCCTGGCTGATTTCATTTTCATAAGAAAAAACTGTCAGTTTTATCAGATGAGCATATTTCATTTAATTCATAATTTCTCAAGCATGCTCATGACATTCCATATCTGCGTCCTTGTATAGGGCTGCAGGTTGACGTCATTCGCAATCTGATCCAGTTCATTCAGAGCCTTGTTGACTTTTATTGGCAGTTCCGTGTCTTCTTTTAAAGTGCTGACAACAGACTCTATTCTTGTCCTGACATTTCTTGGAACAGTGGAATCTTCCTTGACTTCGCTAAGGCTGCTTACAACAGCATCCAGCTGGGTTATTTGCTCTGCCATTTTCATGCTAATCTTCCTTTTTTATTTTAGTCAGAATTTCAGACTGCAATTTTGAGGCCTTTTCCCTTACTTGGGATTCCTGCTTTTCCATTGTCTTTATCCTCAGCTCGAGCATCTCCTTCTTTGACTGCAATTCTGTTTTCAGTTCATTCTTATCAGTCTCGACCATTATGTTGCCTATGATTTTATACGCTTTCTCTGTATTTTCAATCTCGTTCAGTGCAGATTCAGTCTCGACAAGCTGCACCTGGAACTGCTGCCTCTGACCAAGAAAGCTCTGAAGGCTCTGCTCAAACATCTGCAATTGCCCTATCTTCTGCTCTGTCTCCTTTGAAACTTCCATCTTACCTTGCTTTCACTTCTGTGTTTACGCTTCTTGGCTTGAAAAGTATCTTGCTGCCGCAATACGGGCACCTAATCCTTTTTCTTAAATAGTCCGTTGCAACCTTCTTGTTGCAGTCAAAGCACTTGTACTCTGCCATGTCAAAAATCACCTTTTTCTTTTATTTGCTCTTCCGCTTTTTGCATTGTTCCTCGTGATTTTTGAGCATGCTCAAAAATGCATAGCATTTTTGACATTACGCCTCTTCTGAAGCCTCTTCAATCTCTTCCTTTATGATTTCAGGCTCTTCCTGCATAACCTGAGCTTCTTTTGTTGTTATCTTCTTTGCAATAGAGTAAGCTTTGCCTGTGAATTTGGCATTGCATTTTTTGCAGCTCCATATCCCAACAGCAATCCTCTTTACAGCTGTCTTGCTGCAGTAAGGGCACTTATGCAGCTTCCTCTGCTCAGTTTCTATCTTAGAAAATTTTACCTTGAGCTTTCTTCCGTACCTTGCCCCAAATCTCTTGACAGAGCCTAGATTTTCTTCTGTTTTCATTTTTATTGAGCAACTCAAATGGGGCTGCCCGGATTTTCATAACCTCATGGTTTTTTGAACCGGGGTCTTCTGGTCCCAAACCAGAAAGGATGTGTCCAAGCTACCCCACAGCCCCGCTATGGTAGCTGTTTAGCCACTTCTATTAGGTTTAACAGCCTCTTTTTAAATTTATCGTTAGGAGCTTTTTATCAATTATCAATAACTTATATAAACTAATTATATTTTTAATGAATATATGGCATTGACAGAAGCCCAAAGGTTTCATTTAAAGAAATTCATCAAGGAACTGGAAAATTTCAGGGGCAGGCATACAGAATTAGTTAGTGTGTACATTCCGCAGGATTACGACTTAAACAAGATAATCAACCATCTGGCTCAGGAGCAGGGAACGGCATCCAACATAAAGTCCGCTTCCACAAGAAAAAATGTGACAGATGCCCTGGAAAGGATGATCCAGCACCTTAAATTATTCAAAAAAACTCCTGCAAACGGGCTTGTGGTGTTCTCAGGCAATGTGGCTGAAAGGGAAGGCCAGCAGGATTTCAAGGTGTGGAGCATAGAGCCTCCTGTTCCGTTAAAAACCCGCATTTACAGGTGTGACAAGGAGTTTGTCCTTGACATTTTAAGAGACATGCTCGAAGTAAAAGATGTCTTTGGGCTTGTTGTGATGGACAGAAGAGACGCAAATATTGCATTATTGAAGGGAAAAACAATCGTTCCATTGGTAAAAACACATTCTGAAGTGCCTGGAAAATTCAAGGCAGGAGGACAATCAGCTGCCCGTTTTAGCCGCCTAATAGAAGGCGCTGCAAAAGACCATTACAAGAAAGTTGCAGAATACATGAAGGAAACATTCCTCAATATGGAAGGATTGAAAGGCATCATTGTAGGAGGGCCTGGGCCTACAAAATATGACCTTGTTGAGGGCGACTTCATAACAAATGAGGTAAAGAAAAAGATAATAGCGATAAAGGACTTGAGTTACACTGGAGAATTTGGGCTGGAAGAATTGCTTGAAAAGAGCCTGGATGTCCTTGCCCAGGAAGATGTGTCTGACGAGAAAAAAATTGTTGGCAGATTTCTTGAGATGCTTGCCACAAAGCAGAACATGGTTTCTTATGGTGAAAACGAAGTTATGAAAAAAGTGAAAATGGGCGTTGTTGATATTGTGCTGTTATCAGAAGACTTGAGCGACGAGAAAATCGAGGAATTTGAAAAGGCAGCGCAGCCAGTCGGCACAAATATAAGAATTATTTCAACCCAAACAAGGGAAGGGGTTCAGCTTAGGGACTTGGGAAAGGCTGCTGCTATTTTAAGGTATGAGGTGCATGAATAAAAATGTCAGAGCTGATAAAAGAGGCATTTAGGCAGCTTTATCCTGAAAAAGAAATTATATACAATTTCTCCTTGAAGTACTCAAGAAGATTCAATTCTTACAATGCAAATGTAAAATTATACGGAAATAACCTGATTTTTAATTTAAGCAAAGAATGGAAAAAAATAAGCAAAGAAATTCAGATTGGGCTGGTGCAGGAATTATTAATTAAAATTTTAAAGAATAAAAAGAATAAAACAATGAGCATGGAATTGTACAACCTCTTTATGAAAAATATTCATCTGGCTGTTCCAAAGACAAAAACAGACATAATTCTTGAAGAATCCTTTGACAGAGTCAATGATGCTTATTTTAACGGCATGCTTGACAAATGCAATCTGCAGTGGGGAAATGAGGCAGTAAGCAAGCTTGGCTCTTATGAATATGGAAATGATACAATAACAATAAGCGCCATTTTCAAAAATGAAAACCCGGAATTTTTGGATTATGTCATGTATCATGAGATGCTCCACAAAAAATTCAAGTTCCAGAACAAGAATGGAAGGAATCTGCACCACAGCAGCGAGTTCAAAAGAATGGAAGCAAAATTTCAAAACAGGGATTTGATTGAAAAGGAAATATCAAAGCTGGCAAGAAAGCATAAGGTTGGGATAAGGGCAATTTTGTCATTTTAATTAAAAAAGTTTAAATACGTATCAAATAAACCTAAAATACGTATCAAATAAACCTAAAACAAGGTGGTTAAATGAGCGACAAGTTTCTTCCATTGGCAGCCATGGAAAAGATACTCAAGCAGGGAGGCGCTGAAAGGGTTTCTGACAAGGCAAAAGTGGCTTTGAAGAATGCAATTGAGGAAATAGCTAATGAGATTGCCTCAAAATCAATAAAGCTTGCTGTGCATGCAGGAAGAAAGACGGTTAAGTCAGAGGATATAAAATTGGCTGTGAAAGAATAATTCTTTAAGCACAATATTTATAAATTACTTGCTTATCCGATTTAATCTTAATCTAAAAGGTGGGTTAATGTCAACAAAGAGCATAACAGCCAACAATGTGCAAAAAGGGACTTCTATAATTCTGGAAGGGGCTGCATGCAGGGTTGTTGATGTTGAAATCTCAAAGCCCGGCAAGCATGGTCATTCAAAAGTGAGGATTTCGGCTGTTGGGCTGATAGATGAAAAAAAGAGGATAGTTGTGATGCCTGGCCATGACAACATTGAAGTTCCCATCATAGAGAAAAGAAACGCGCAGGTTTTGAGCATACACGGGGACTCTGCAAATGTAATGGACTCTGAAACCTATGAGACATTTGACCTGAAAGTTCCAGACGAATTCAAAGGCCAGGTTGTTGAAGGTGCTTCTGTGCTTTACTGGACAATATTGGATAACAAGATTATAAAACAGGTTAAGGGTGCTGACTGATGGTTAAATTCCATGAAGCTGAGGTAAGAAAATTCAGGAATGTGTTCGTGTGCAGGAAATGCAAGAGCAAGATAAAGAGCCCGAACATGAAGATAATCCAGGGAAAGGTAAGCTGCAGGAGATGCGGAGGCAAGGCGTTCAAGGCAGTAAGGAAGAAGTAAAATGCTTGATTTCCAGACAATTGCCGCAATTGTTTTTCTTGTTCTTTTGACATTTTTTGTTTTCCTGAAAAGGAAAAATCTTGACACAAAGCAGATAATCCCATATTTTCTGTATTTTTCAATGTACAAGACTAAATGGGGGCTGAAATTAATGGACTCTGCGGCCAAAAAATACAGGAAGCTGATGATGTACATTGGCTACATCGGGGTTTTAATTGGGTTTCTTGGAATGCTCTTGATCAGCTACGGGCTTATCAGCAACATATATGTCCTGTTTACAAAGCCAGAGGCAATGCCGGGTGTTGGATTGGTGCTTCCGTTCAAGGCAAAAGGAATTTTTTATGTCCCGTTTTTTTACTGGATAATCTCAATATTTGTGATTGCTGTTGTGCATGAATTCTCGCATGGATTGATTGCAAGAACGCACAATTTAAAAGTGAAGTCAAGCGGGTTTGCATTTCTTGGGCTGATAGTCCCGATTATTCCAGCTGCATTTGTCGAGCCTGACGAGAAGGAATTAAGAAAAAGGACGCATAAGGAGCAATTAAGCGTTTTTGCAGCAGGCCCGTTCTCAAACATTGCAATTGCTTTTTTGTTTTTCGGGATTGCGTCATTTATTCTCGCTCCGATGGCAAATGCAGTGATTGAGCCGAATGGGGTTAAGGTAAGTGACTATGTTGAGGGAAAGAACAAATTGAAATTTCCTGCTGAAAGCGCTGGAATAAAAATCGGAGAAGTGATACAGCAGGTTGATGGAATTCCAACGCCATACGTCAATAATCTATCAGCAGCTTTGCAGAGCAAAAAGCCAAATGACGTCGTTGCAATAAAAACAGACAAGTCAATCTATGAGATAAGGCTGGCAAAAAATCCTGAAAATGAGAGCCTTGCATACATCGGGGCTTATCTCGAGCAGAGCACGAAAATTAATGACAATATAAAAATAAGTTATGGTGAATTCCTGCCAAATGCGTTAATATGGACATATGGGCTGTTTGTGATCCTGGTTGTGCTGAATTTTGGCATTGGGCTGTTTAATCTTGTGCCAATCGGCCCATTAGATGGGGGTAGAATGCTGCAGCTTGTTCTTCATAGAATTTTTAACAAGGAAAAAGGCAACAAAATCTGGTATTACATCGGGATGTTTTTCCTTGTATTGATATTTTTTAATATTGCGGCAGGATTTGTGAGGTAAAAAAAGATAGTCTAAGTTGGTTTAACTTCTTGTAATGGCAAGCCCGCGCCTCGTATCTGATTAGCAAGTTTTCCTGAAAGATCTTTAAATCTATATCCAGAAACAGTTGCAGTTCCCTGCGTCCTGCTTGCATATTGATTCATAGCATCTAGAATTGCTGACAAGTTAACATCTCTGGAGGTAGGATAAACTACAATTTGTACTTTACCATCGCCTAGATCCTTTGATTCCTGACGTCCGCCTATAGTTGAGATTAAAGCTTGCATAACTCTATCCATAGCTTCACCGCTTTTTCCTACCACTTCAACAGACCAACGAGAATATCCAAGCTCAGTAATTCTGGTATGATGTAAAGTATAAGATTCTCCACCCAAAACCAGCGTGGCATCAATATATCCAACACATTTTTCGAGACCAGAAGCTAAACCCTTAAATGCATCATTCTTAAAAATACCGGGGGTTACATTAGCACCCGGAAGCATCTCATAAGTTTTTGGCTTGCTACCGAATCCAAATACCATAAGTCAGGAAAACATACATTTCTATTTAAACTTTTCCTGCTTCACCACTCAAAAATCAATACACCAAAAGAATCAGCTTTGCTTCCCCTTGCTCTCAATGTACTCCTTTACCCTGTCATTTCCTGTTGGCTTTGCATTAGGCCCAAGCGCATAATAAATCTTTTCAGCTTCCCCTCCCCATGAATAATCTCCTTTTTCCTTCTCAACTTTATTGACAACAAATTCTCCAAGGTCAACGCCTTTTTTCAGATGATAATAAATGCTCCTCAACGTGACCTTTGGGAATATTGCTGTGTACACTTTATAGATTTCATACCCATAGGCTTTTTTTATGAAATGGAGTATTTCAACAACATTCTGCCTTATTTCTGATTTTACTGGGCGTCCTTTCTTCATACACATGGATATTATTTAACTTATTTATATACTTTTTGTTTCTATATAGAAAATAATTACCTAAATTTTAAAAGTTACTTCTAAATAGTGGTAAAAAACGAAAGATTTATATACAAGTTCTGTAATTACTATATAGTAAATACATATTTTATACATAAAATGGAATTGAACGAATTTGTCATAACGAAGAAAGTCGCAAAGCACGGCACCCAGGCAATAATTGTGATACCAAGAGTTCTGGAAGGCGAGCTGAAGCCGCACACTTTAGTGAAGCTTACAATTGAAGTTCTGAAAAGACCAGAGGAAGAGATATGGCAAAAGGGCTAGAAAGCATAGTAAACAAAGAGCATCATGAAGTGAAGAAAACAAAAAGGCATTTTGACATAGCCCATGTGCTGGGAACCATAGGAAGCTATGTTGGCTCAGCTGCATTTGCTTACCTTGGCAACAGAATTACCCATATGCCGTATTTGTCTGCCGCACTTGGCTCGTCTTTGGGAGATTATGTTGGATACGATGCCGGGTTTACTCCATACTGGTACTGGAAGAACAGGGACAGGTATAAAGGATTGAAAGGAAAAACTAAATTTTTGAAGGATTTTGTATCATTCAACGCAAGAGCAATTCCTCTTGACCTTGCAGCTTATGCCGTTGGTGTTCCCTTGGCTATTGGAGCAACTTTCCTCACAGGAAATCCTGTATTGGGAACAGTTCTTGCAGGCATAGCAACTGACATAGGCTACTGGCTTGGACTAAGGAAATTAAACAAGAGAAAGATTCAGGAGGTTGCAGCTGAAAAAGCCTACAAGCCTTCTTATAATGCGAATAAGCCGTATGCCACTTCATATGCTTGATTCAAAAAGTTACATTTAAATATAGGTAGGCTGTGTATGTCAATTTCATGATTGACTTAAGAAGGGTTGCGATAATTTTTGTCATTGCTGTTCTTTACGCTATTTTTGTGAATGCCTTCATAGGAGCTTTCTACATTGCTCCAAAATATGATGATTACTGCAAGAGCAGGTTTTATCCTGAAAAGCCTTATCCCGCGGCAGTTGAAAGAAAAGACTGCCCGGGCTATAAAGAGCCGACGCAAGCAGAGCTTGATGCATGCGCCGAACAGATAGGATATCCTGACTACAGGTATGATGCATATGGCTGCCCTGTTGAATACAAAGGCTGCAATTTCTGCCAAAGGGATTATGACAGCGCAAACGAAAAATACAATTTCATGTATTTCATATTTTCATCAATACTTGCTGTTATCGGCATTGGAATAGGCTTGCTGCTGCCTTCAAACAAAAGCCTCAACGAATGGGTTGCAACAGGATTCATGTTAGGGGGATTAGTTACATTATTTTTTGGAACATTCAGGTATTATGAATATCTTGGAAGATATGTAAAGCCTGCTGTTATTCTTGCAGAGTTGGTGATTGTGATTTATCTTTCTTACAAAAAGCTTCATGATAAAAAGAAAGGTTCAAAAAATACAGGCAAAAAGAAGAGATAAATCAATTCTTTGATTAACAGCGTTAAATGGTATATTTCTAAAACTTTCAATATAGCAAAGAATTAAAAATAAGCTAATTTTATTTATTTTCACTATAGAAAATAATTAACAATACTGATTAACCTTCAAAACTTTATTAACTCCTTGCTCTAGAATTTGCTGTCTTTCTTTATGGACTCCAAATCCTATTTCTTTAGCGAATTTATGAAGCTGTTTAGCACCAATATACAAGCTCCACATATTATGCCTGTTGCTTCTTAAAGTTGGTTTACATTCAAAACCAAGCATTGCTAAAAGTCTATGCAGATATTTTATCTCTTTTTCATTTCTCATTTCAATCCTTACATATCTGCTTTTGTTAAAGTAAGCTGTGCCTTCACCAATCATCATGCCTCTGATGTAAGCGGCAGCTAGTTTTGGATCTTTGGAGCAAAGTTCTTTGATTGTAGATTCTATTGATAACAATAAATCAATCAAGACCGCTCTCTCGCATAGTATATTATATTTTAGAATTTTATTGTAGTGTCCATTAACAAACCTTAAGTTATTGTGATTGATTTGGGTTTCGGCATAGCTATAATCTAGATTCTTATATTCTAATGGGATATGAGTTAAAATATATGAAGGAAGTTCATCAAAATACTTATTAAACCAGCTAATCATATGATTTATGACGTTGACATTGGCGTTTGTAAAGCGAAATTGTCTTGGCCTAGTTTTTCCAGAAAATCCTGTATCTCCTTCAGCCAAATATAATGCATAACCTTCAACAAAAAACTCATCAATCTCCAATTCATTAGGAAGTTTAACTTCACAATTATTATGAGAACCCCAATGATAAAAACCAAGAATGTTTGAATATAATTCTTCTTGAGAAATATTAAGAGTTTCGATCATTTTTAAAATTCTGTAAAATGGGTGATAAACATTACTTTTAAATTCAAAATTTAATGTATGAACATTTATTCTTAAGTATTTTTCATTATATTTTCTTATACTTTTATAGTATTCTTTAATCTTATTTTTAATTTTATAAAATAGAGAATCTGTTATTTTAATATGAATTCTCTTAAAATCTTTTAAATAATCAAATGTGTTTATTTTATTCATTTTTAATAACCTCCAAAGTTTTTGTTTTTATAAGACTTTGGAGTCAAGGGAAAAAGGGAACATTAAGCGAAACTGCGTAAAAGGATTTTGCTGAAAGCAAAAGACTTAATTTGGCAGTTTTGCGTGTTCTCTTTTCCGATTCTAGAAGGGAGTTACTTTATATATTTTAGGCAAAGATGTCCAGTGGTCAGTGCTTATGTTTTCTTTTTAGTTTTTGTTCAGCTTTAAGTATAGTAAGTGTAGTTTTTATAACAGTATCTGGGTTTAAGGATATGCTATCAATACCGCACATCACCAAAAATTCAGCGAATTCGGGCCACTGACTAGGTGCTTGCCCGCAGATTCCAATCTTAATCTTGTTTCTCTTAGCTTTATGTATAACCTCCCAAATCAGCCTTTTGACAGCAGAATTTCTTTCATCGTAAAGCCTTGATACAAGCTCAGAGTCTCTGTCCAATCCAAGAGTTAACTGCGTTAAGTCGTTGCTTCCTATGCTAAACCCATCAAAAATCTTTGCAAAGTCATCAGCCAAGACAACATTGCTTGGAATCTCGCACATCACATAAAGCTCCAGGCCATTCTTACCTTGTATTAATCCATATTTTTTCATTTCAGCAATAACAAGCTTTGCCTCATCAACAGTCCTGCAGAAAGGAATCATCAGCTTTATGTTGTGCAGGCCCATTTCATCTCTTGCCTTTTTCATTGCCAAGCACTCCAATCCAAAGGCTTCCCTGTAGTTTCCGGCATAATACCTTGAAGCACCTCTCCAGCCAAGCATCGGGTTTTCCTCTTTTGGCTCACACTCATTGCCTCCGATTAAATTAGCGTATTCATTGCTCTTGAAATCAGACATTCTCACAATGACATCTTTTGGGTAGAAAGCAGCCCCTATCATTGCAACTCCCTGCGCAAGCTTCTCAACAAAAAAATCAACCTTGTTTTTATAAGCTCTTGTTAACTCATCAATTATTTTTTTTGTTTTTTTGTCTTTAAGCCTGTCGTAATGCAGCAATGCCAAAGGATGAGCTTTAATGTAAGAGCTGATGATAAACTCTTCCCTTGCCAATCCCACCCCATCATTTGGTATGAAAGAAAACTCAAAAGCCTGGTCTGGGTTGCCGACATTCATCATAATCTGTGTTTTTGGTTTTTTCAGCTTTTTTAAGTCAATTTTGCGCACTTCAAACTTAAGCTTGTTTTTGTAGACCTTGCCAACCTCGCCTTCTGCGCAACTTACAGTAACATCAAGCCCTGTTTTCACTATTTCTGTTCCTTTTTCTGTGCCTACAATGGCTGGGATTCCGAGTTCTCTGGCAACAATTGCTGCATGCGCTGTTCTGCCTCCTTTGTTTGTCACAATTGCCGAGGCAATTTTCATTATTGGCTCCCAGTCAGGATCCGTCTTTTCCGTTATTAGAACTTCGCCATTTCTGAATTTTTTGATGTCTTTCACATCTCTTATTACATTGGATTTGCCGGCTCCTATCTTCATCCCGACGCTTAATCCAGTTATGATTACA
>JACPMU010000063.1 GCA_016185865.1 Candidatus Woesearchaeota archaeon
CAAGCGAAAGGATGTTTGAATTATTATGCGTGCGGGAAAGCTTCACTATCTCCATATTTCCGCCGTAGTACAGCGCAGCCCTTATTTCCTTGATTTTGTTTGCTGCAATTGCCTCACCCTGGCCAGACGCACCAAATACTATTCCCCTGCTGTTTGGGTTTTTTGAAACTTTTTTTGCCGCAGGAACAATGAAGTCAGGATAGTCATCTTTTGGATTAAGCTTATGCGCCCCAAGGTCCTCAACTTCCACGCCAAGCTTCAGGAGGTGCTTTTTAACATGCTCTTTTAATTCAAACCCCGCATGGTCTGTTCCAAGAAATATCTTTTGCTTCATTGTATTTTATTTCAATCCCAATACTTTTAAATCTTTCTCCAAGCCCGGCACAGCCGGGTATTTTTTAATGTCTTTGAAGTTAATCCACCTGTAATCAGCATTTTCATGGTCAAGCCTGACATTTCTTGATTTCACTTCGCAAAGAAAAGGAATCACAACCCAGTTTGTATCCTTATTTTTATCGTATATTTCCAGCAGTTTTCCGTTTTTTATGATTTTTGCAGTTAACCCTGTCTCTTCCTTTATCTCCCTGAGCACATTGTCTTCTGCTGACTGGAATTCCTTTATATAGCCTGAGCAGAAGCTCCATTTGTTGGGATAGCTCCAGTCTTTTGGGGATTTTTTCAGAATCAATATCTTGCCTTTGTTTCTCACAACAGCTGCAACTGTAAAATAGGTTTTCATCAATGCCTAGAACAAGCGGTTCTATTTAAACCTTAATGCCAGCTTCCTCTCCATGTAGAGTGGCCCCATTGAACAAGCAAATCAACCCCAAGCCTCTCAACCTGCAAAGGCACATCGCATGCGCCAAAGCACGAGCCCATCCATATGACTGCAGATGCATTCGTGTTTTTCTCTATTGACTGCTGTATTTCCTTTGCCCTTGGCTTTAATCCATCAGGCAGCTGGATGCATACTAGTTTTGCATCCTCCTTGTTGATTCTTTCAATGACTTTGGAAAGCTCTAAATCGTAGTTGGACATAATAATCAAGAATATTGCCTTGTTTATAAATGTTATTTAGAATTTTGGGATTTCCTGACTCTTTCTAATTCTCTTTTTAATTTTTTTGCGAGATTTGGATCTAATTTTTCCATTTCTATGATATAATGTTCTGGGCTTCTTAATTCTAGATTCTTTTCACTTGATCCTTCATAGTTTTTTGCTAGGGTAAATTTAAGGTGAAGAATTCTTATTTTTATGCTATCGTTTCCAATTTCATATGCTTTGTCCAGTCTTTTTAACCCCTCATCAATATCTTTTGGGTCCATCATACAGAGAATATACCCGGAATTTGAATATGCTTCGGCTAAATGATGACCATTTTGTTTTTCTTTTATTATATCATTATAAAACTCCAATGCCATTTTTGTAACATTCCTGCCTGTGCCTGGTTTAAAAATTAAATTTCTGTAAATACTTAGCATTCTTTCTAAAGTATCGTGTTTTGCTTCTGACGGTTGAGAAGAATCCTGCGCATAAACTGCTGGATTTTGATGTTGATAATTATGTGTAGGATTGATTTCAGCTAATCTCAATTGAGAAGCAATTAGTAGCTCTATCATCCTGACGCTTTAAAAGAAGCCAACTTCAGCCTTTCCAGCTGCTGATCCACTTTCTTTTTCTTTTTCTGCAGAGCAGAATGATACCTTTTGTCTGCAGTTTCAAGAAGCTTGGTGATTGTCTGATTCATTCTATAGTAAACCCAATAGGGAGTAGCAATTGTTCCATACTCCCCTAGTATGCCAATTCCAACTTCATTTGGCAGGTTTTGTCCGTGTTTTTGCAAAATGACAGCAACTCTTTCATAATTCTGAAGTGCTTTGAACAGATTGTCGCCAATGTAAGCGTCGCCCAAATTGCGTTTTGCATTTATTTTTGGTAATCCCGCAATTTGTATTGTTTCGTCTGTAACAATGTTAACCCTAACCTTATTTCTCAGCAATTCTGCCTGCCACATCAAAGCAACAACTTCCAATCCTTTGTATTCTCCTGATTTGTCCGCATCCGAGGATGTTGAGTTTTTTCTTGCAGACTCAGCAGCCAAAGCATAGTCAGCCGACACGTCTCTATAGACCAAAGGACTCACAGAATTGCCATTCTTATGAAATCTGTTTAATTTGTTGATATTTTGTAATATAAGTTCTGCTATTTCAGAAGGACCATCTGGTCTTTTCACTGATTGAAATTTTTTACCAGCTTCGGCAGCTGTTGCCTCAAGCGGGCTAAACTGCTTAGGTAAAGCTGTTGCTGCACCTGCTACTAAAAGGTTGTATAAAAAATTCCTTCTTCCATAATCAGTCGATTGTGTCATTTACCTACAAAAACATCTCGTCCATCTCAAAGTCAGAAAGATCCTTCTTGTTTATTAACTTAGCGAAATCCTTGTCCTTCATCTTCTTCCTTTCGCTTCTCATTTCCTCAATCCTTTCCATGTCCTCGTCCAAAAATAATTCTTCTACTTCCATTTTAACCACTTAAATATTTGCCAAGATAAGCACCTATAAATGTTCCTCCAATCACAGCAAGAGGGTAATAGACACCTAAAGCAGTTGCTGCTAATGCTGTGGTTCCATACTTAAAATTTAATGCAAGAGCTGTAAGTCCGCCGCCTGCAACACCACCAACTAGACCTTCTAAGGTTTTCTTACCCATTTTGCTTAATAAGTTTGGCTGTTATAATCCTGATTAGAGTAATCAGTTTGCTTCTCGCTTTTAGCGTATGAATTTCCTTCTGCTATCGAACAAGCTAAGCACATATTAAACCCCAAACTATTTGTTACTACGTAGTGATATAACTTGTATATAAAGCTTTCGTTTTATACTAGTAAAATGATTATTTACAATATAGAAAGAAAATTATTTTATTTACAAGCGGGTTACTTTCTTAACTACTACTTTCAAAGGTCGCTCTCGTATTTGATTTTTATTATTTCTAATGTTCAATTTGTTTTTTTATTTAACAGGATGCCTCATATAATGCCTGCAGCCAAAGCAATAGTAAATAATCCTGTGCTTGTGGATTCTTACCCTGCAATTTGCTCCAGGCATCAGGTATTTGTGGCAGTTCTTGCAGAATTTTTTCTTGAGCGGAGAAGGAATCTTTATCTTATACTTCATTGCAATCCTTCTTGCCATCATTACATACTTGTCAGACGCATTGCTGTCTTCCCTGAACATTTCCTTTGCGTGCTGAAAAAGGAATTTTATTCTTTTTTCTGCTATTTTCTGCTGATGTATCGGCTTTTTATTGTATATTTTTGGCATTTTTGGTTGAATTGATAATTTTTTAGTATTAGAAGGTTTTTATTCATTTGCGTGCTTTTATTTTTTCCATCAGGTAAGAGAATAAACATGCCAGAATATAATCGTAAGAAAGTGTTGCACATACACCACTAATAATTGCTAATGGGGTTCCTGCCAATGGTGCAATGGACAATGGGGTTAAAAGTAAAAGCCACAAAAATAGATTAAACATAGCAAATAAGATTTCAAGAACACTACATGTGGGTGAGGTTGTTACTTTACATCCTGTTACAACAACTAAAAATGCAATACTCATAACAAGAAAAACAATCATCACGATAATTTTTAATTTATTCGGACGAAAGAATTCCTTCACATTCATATTATCAACTAAATAACATGAATTAATAAAGTTTTCTAAATTTATGATGAAAGAATAGGTTGAATATATTAAAAATAATAATATTAGAATCTCTTAGCCTATACAAACAGCGGCACTAAAACCAAGGTAATTGTGCTCAATAATTTAATCAAAACATGCAAACTTGGTCCTGCAGTATCCTTGAATGGATCGCCGATTGTGTCGCCTGTGACAGCCGCCTTGTGCGCTTCGCTTCCTTTTCCTCCGTGTGCTCCTTCTTCAATAAGCTTCTTTGCATTGTCCCATGCTCCTCCTCCTGTATTAAGCAGTAAAGCCATCAAGATTCCTGTGATTGTTGCAACCATCAGAAAGGCTGCTGCTGCCTCATACTTCAAGACAACTCCAACAACAACAGTGATAGCAACAACAAGCAATCCTGGCAAAATCATCTCCTTCAATGATGCTTTCACGCAGATGTCAACAACTTTTGCATAATCAGGCTTTTCCCTGCCTGTCATTATTCCTTTTTTTGTTTTCCACTGCCTTCTCACTTCATTGACAATTGAGTAAGCTGTATCCCCGACTGCCCTTATTGCAAATGCGCTGAAAAGGAAAATAAGCATTGCCCCAATCAAGGCCCCCACAAAAACATCGATTTTTGCAATGTCAACTGTAACAATTTTTACTCCGATGTGCTTTGCAACATCATCCAAATATGCTGAAAATAAAAGGAAAGCAGCCAGTGCAGCGCTTCCAATTGCATAGCCTTTTGTCAGCGCTTTTGTGGTGTTGCCGACAGCATCAAGCTTATCTGTTCTTTTCCTTGCTTCATTTGGAGCTCTGCCCATCACAGCGATTCCTCCTGCATTGTCAGTTATAGGCCCGAAATTGTCCATCGCAAGAACATAGGCTGCTGTTGCAAGCATTCCCATTGTGGCTATTGCTGTTCCGTACAGGCCTCCATGATCAATTCCGCTCATTGAGCCAAGCTTGAATGAAGCCAATAATGCAGCAGACAAAACAATCACAGGAAGCACAGTTGCTTCCATTGCAACTGCAAACCCTGAAATTATGTTTGTTGCATGCCCTGTCAATGATGCCTTTGCAATTTTTCTTACAGGGCTGTTTTTAAAAAAGAACGGGTCTGATTCTGTATAGTAAACAGTGATCCACACAATCAAAATGCTTGTAACCAGTCCAACCAATCCTGCATAGAAGAACAATATGTTGCCAAGAAGCCATTTTGTGGTGAAGTAAAATACTATTGCTGCAAGGAAGCTGGTTATGTAATAGCCCCTGTTCAATGCTGTCATTGGGTTTTCATTTTCATTTTTGAGTTTGACTGTCATTATCCCGATTATTGTTGCAATTAATCCAAATGCCCTGACAACTAATGGAAACATGATTCCTTTTATTCCAAAAACAGGATACAAGGCAACTCCCAAAATCATAGCTCCTATATTTTCAGCTGCAGTGCTCTCAAACAAGTCAGCTCCCCTTCCTGCGCAGTCTCCAACATTGTCTCCAACTAAATCGGCAATCACAGCAGGGTTTCTTGGATCATCCTCAGGAATTCCTTTTTCAACCTTACCCACTAAATCACTTCCGACATCAGCTGCCTTAGTGTAAATTCCGCCGCCAAGCTGCGCAAACAAGGCAACAAAGCTTGCTCCAAAACCATAGCCAACAATCAGGAACGGGACTTCTCTTTGGTCAATGCCTATGCTGAACATGCTGTAGATTAAGCCAACTCCAAGCAGTGACATAGCAACAATCACTATTCCTGAAACTGCCCCTCCCCTGAATGCAACAACAAAAGCCTGGTTCATGCTTTTTCTTGCAGCGCTTGCTGTCCTTATGTTTGCCCTTATGGAAACCCACATTCCAACAATGCCAGCTAATCCTGAGCTTATTGCCCCAAACAGGAATGAAACGGCTGTGCGCCATCCAAGCTCCGGGTTTTTGCCGAAAAACGCGTATGCAGCATAAATCACAACAGAAAGCGCAACAGACATGATGGCAATTGTTGTGTACTGCCTTTTCAAAAAAGCCTCAGCGCCTATTTTGATAGCGTTGGAAACTTCCTGCATCGCTGCTGTGCCAGTATCCTTCTTTAGAACCTGCCTTGTCAAGTAGCCTGCAAAAAGCAGCGCCAAAACGCTTATCACAATCACTATGCTCAATAAAGCCATTCAAAACGGGAAAATTAAATGGTTTATAAAACTTTTTATCAAGCCTGTTTTTAGCCCTATAAAATAGTAAAAATTATATGCAATAAGCTCATTTAAGCTGTAAAATGCTGAAATTCCTCAAAAAAATATTCCAAAATGAAGAGCAGCAGCCAAAAAAAGCAGTAGAAATAAGCCTGCAGGGCATGGAAGAATGGCTTGATGAGAAATCAAAGCCCCTGATGGATGATGTGCGCCAGCAGATAGAAGAAGCGCTGATGAAAATCAATGATGAAGCCCAGAGGGCAAGGATCAATGTCGAAGTTCTTGAAAATTCAAAGCTGCAGAATCCAAACATCCCGTTCAAAGCAAAGCAGTACATGGAAGGCAACAGGAAAGCATACATAAGGGCTGTTAACTCGTTTCTTGGGCACATGGAAATCAACAACAAAGATTATTTTTACCTTGTTGACTTCTGCAAGCTGTTTGACGGGCTGATTGATGGCTTAAACAAGGGCACTTTCAGAAGCTACACCATCCTGCAGGAATTCTTTGCCAACGAGACAAGCAAGATAGCGCACAACTTAAGGAATTTTGACGGGCTGTTTAAAGAGCTTAAATCCGTGCTTAATGGCAAGGAGATGGTTGCTGTCAACAAAACAAGAGAAAAAATACAAAATTTGAAGGCAAAAACAAAGCAGAGAATAAACCTGGATGTTGACCTGAAAAATGCCGAAGCTGACCTAAAGCTTGTGAACGAGGAAAAAGACTCCATAATGGCTGAAATAGAAAAATTCAACAAAAGCGACGAGCATAATAATTTCCTGAAGCTGAATGAAGCGAGAAAAAGCAAGGCAGCTGCTTTTTACAATGATGAAAGCCAGATTCTGCAGTCATTTTCTGTATTGGAAAGGGCTCTGAGAAAATACTCGCATGTTGCATTTGAGCACGAGGAGACTGTGCTGGATTACCTGAAGCATCCGATTGAAACGCTTGCAAATGACAAGAATTTTGTAATTTTGGACATTTTGAAAAATCTGGAAGGAATGCTCCAGGAAAACAGGCTGCAGATTGACAACAAAAAAAAGGAAAAATCAATTGAAGAGGCCAAGAAATTCACAAAGGAGTTCCTTGGGCAATTTTTGAAAAAATACTTCTCATTCAAGGCTGAAATGGATGAGATAGACAATAAAATAAAGTCATCTGGGGTGCCTGAAAAATTCAGGAATTTCAACAAGCGCCTTGAGGACACCAACATAAAAATTGAAAAAAACAATGGGGAAGCTGAGAAATTAAGAAATGACGCTGTTAAGCTGCAGAATTCTGTTGAGAATTTAAAAAATCAGATAGAAAGTGATGTGAATCATATTTTTAACGAGGAAATAATGGTTGTTATCTAAATCTTTTGCAGCTTTCCTCCAAAGCCTCTATCCCGGGCAGCTTCTTGCCCTCAAAAAATTCAAGCGAAGCCCCTCCGCCGGTGCTTACATGGCTCAATTTTGATGCGTATCCGAATTTTTCAACAGCAGCTGCAGAATCTCCCCCTCCAACAATAGTTGTTGCCTTCAATGTTGACAGAAATTTTGCTATTTCCCTTGTCCCATTTGCAAATTTCTCAAACTCAAAAACTCCAAGAGGTCCGTTCCACACAACTGTCTTTGCTGTCTTTAAAATTTCCTTGTAATTTTTGACAGTCTCTGGCCCTATATCGAGGCCAATCCAGCCGTTTGGAATGCCATCAACATCTGCAATTTTTGATTCTGCATTTGCATCAAACCTGTCAGCAATAACAACATCAACTGGCAGCATAATTTTCTTATTTTTTAATAGTTTTTTTGCAATTTCAATGCCTTCTTCATCAATTTTTGAATTTCCAATGCTTTTGCCATGGGCTTTGTAGAATGTGAATATCATTGCTCCTCCGAGCAATAACTTGTCCACTTTTGAAAGCAGATTTTCAATGACCTTGATTTTATCAGAGATTTTCACTCCGCCAAGTATTGCTATGAACGGCCTGTCGGGATTTTCAAGCGCCTTGCCCATAACACTTAATTCTTTTTCAACAAGAAACCCCGCAGCAGACTTAAGGTATTTTGTTATTCCATATGTTGATGCATGCGCACGATGGCATGTCCCAAATGCGTCATTGACATAAAGCTCTGCCAGCTCTGCAAGCTGCTTTGAAAAATTCCCATCATTTGCTTCTTCTTCCGGATGAAATCTGAGGTTTTCAAGCAGAATAACATCGCCATTATTCATTTCCGTTACTTTACTTTTTACATCTTCGCCAATACAGTCATCCAGTTTTTTTACATTTTTCTTTAATAATTGCCCTAAACGAGCTGCAACCTTGTCCATCCTCAAAGAATCAACAACTTTTCCATCTGGTCTTCCTAAATGCGAGCAAAGAATGGCTTTTGCATTTTTTTCAGCAAGATATTTTATTGTTGGCAAACTCTCTATTATTCTCTTGTCATCGGCAACATCATTTGTTTTCTTGTCCAGCGGAACATTGAAGTCAACCCTGACAAGAACCCGCTTTCCCTGTACATCCAAGTCTTTTAATGTGAAAAAGTCGTGCATAGAAAAATGGAGTTAAAGTGTTTTTAAAAGATTTGTGGTTCTATAATATCAGCGGCGCAGAAACAATCGCAACAATTGACATCAGCTTTATCAGAATATTCAGGGAAGGCCCTGCTGTGTCCTTGAACGGATCCCCCACAGTGTCGCCGACAACAGCTGCCTTGTGGGCATCGCTTCCCTTGCCTCCAAAATTTCCAGCTTCAATGTATTTCTTTGCATTGTCCCATGCGCCTCCTGAATTTGCCATAAATATTGCAAGGGAAAATCCGGTCACTATGGAACCTACAAGCAAGCCTCCTAATGTCTGCACTCCAAAAGCATATCCAATAAATATTGGCGACAGTATCGCAAGCAGCGAAGGCATTATCATCTGCTTTAATGCAGACTGTGTGCTTATTGCAATGCATTTCTCATAGTCAGGCTTTGCCTTCCCTTTGTTTAATCCTTTTATTGTTTTCCACTGCCTTCTTACCTCCTCAACAATTTCGGAAGCGGCTTTCCCTACCGCCTGCATTGCAAAAGAGCTGAACAAAAAAGGAAGCATTCCTCCGATAAACAATCCAATTATAACATCAGGGTTGGAAATGCTCATAACATCAATCTTTGTAATTTGTGTGAAGCTGGCAAACAATGCAAGAGCTGTCAGCGCAGCGCTTCCGATTGCAAATCCCTTGCCTATTGCAGCAGTTGTGTTGCCTACAGCATCAAGCAGCTCTGTCTTTTCCCTTACATCTTTGCCGGCTTTTGCCATCTCTGAAATTCCTGCTGCATTGTCAGCAACAGCTCCATAAGTCTCAATCGCAAGCGTAAATCCAAGAGTTGCAAGCATGCCGACTCCTGCAATCGCAATGCCGTAAAGCCCTGCAAATTTATAGGCTATAAGGACAGCAATCGACACAGAAACCACAGGAATCAAGGTTGAGAGCATTCCAACTGCAAGCCCCTGTATCACATTCGTGCCTGCGCCTGTTTTTGCCGCTATTGCGATGCTCTGCGTTGGCTTGTTTCTGTTTGATGTATAGTACTCTGTGAACAAGCCAATCAATACCCCAGCTATTAACCCAGCTAATGCGGCATAAAATATTCCAATATCAAATCCTTGGTATTTTATGAATAAAAATAACAAGACAGCTTGGCCCGAACATTATCAATCCTATTGCCATCGCTGCTATTATGCTGTTCACATAGCTTTCAAACAAGTCAGCTCCCATTCCTGCAACATCGCCTACATTGTCGCCGACATTGTCGGCAATCACAGCAGGGTTTCTTGGATCGTCCTCTGGAATTCCTTTTTCAACCTTGCCAACCAAGTCGCTTCCGACATCAGCTGCTTTTGTGTAAATTCCGCCTCCAACTCTTGCAAACAATGCAATTGATGAAGCGCCAAACCCATATCCATAGATTATGTTCGGGTCTTCAAAAATAATGTAAAGGACTGTTACCCCAAGCAGGCCTATGCCGACAACGCTTAATCCCATGACAGAGCCTGAATAGAAAGCCAGCCTGAGCCCATCTCCAATATGGGCTTTTGTTGCTTCAGTTGTCCTTGAATTTGCCTTTGTAGCAATCCTCATTCCTATATTTCCTGCCAATGCCGATGAAATTCCCCCTATAATGAAAGAGACTGCAAGCCTTGCATCAATAAAAAAATAAAGTATCAGAGCAGCAACAGCCAAAAACACGATTAACACTTCATATTCTTTTTTCAAAAAAGTCAGGGCTCCTTTGTGAATTGTTTCGGAAATCTCCTGCATTTTCGCAGAGCCAGCAGGTTTTTTTAAAATGTAAAATGACAGAAATAATCCAGCTATTAATGACAGCACACTTATTCCAATGACATATGCAAGCATTTTACGCCTCTTTTTTATTTTTGTGCTTACCTGAATATATAAATGTATATGATTCAGCTTCTTCCCTTGACCCAAAAATAAAGATAAACAATAAAAGCGGCAACCAGCAGAAAATTAGCAGCAGTTATCACAATTGTGAGCCATACAAGGAATTTTTGCTTGGTCTTTTTTTTCATGATTTTGAATTTATTTTTTTGTAATCTGCATTTTAATTTTTGCTTCATCGGCTTTCAGTCCTATTTTCCTGAAAAAATTGCAAATGTTCCTTACATCTCTTTCCAGGTATTCATTCGACCTTGAGCTGTTCAGCGTAATGCATTGGGAAAAATCAATAAAAACCGGCTTTTCATTGTGGTTCAGGATGTTGAATGCAGATAAGTCAGCATGCACGAAGCCAGCCCTGTGCAGCCTTTTCATGTTTGCGATTATTTTTTCAAAAAATTCCTTTGGATTTTTCGGGATTGAGTCCTTGAGCTTTTGCGCAAATACTCCGTCATCTCCTATAAATTCCAGCACTAAAACATTGCCTGAAAAAGTCAATGGCGTTGGAACGCTTACATTTGCCTGGCGGGCTTTCATGAGATTTCTGTATTCTCTTTGCACCCATGAAAAGATGATGTTCCTCTTTCCCTTCTTCATGTCAATGAACCTTGGGTCATCTTTGATATAATCGTACATCCTGTTGAAGTCGCATGTTTCAAGCCTGTAAATCTTGACCATCACTCTTGAGCCGTCTTTCCTGATGGCAGAGAACACATTGCTCTCCTTGCCTATGGAAATAGGGCTTTCCAAGCCTTCAAAATGCCCCTGTGTTATGAGCTTGTAGAGAGTCCTGTTTGTGAACCCGTCAAAAACATCATGCATTGTCTTGAAATCTTCTCTTGGCTTGGATTTTTTTGGCATGAAAATGCAGAATAAAGCAGATATTTAAGGGTATCTTTAGTAATTTTTAAAATATTAAAAATATTATGTAGGTAAAAATAAATATTGTATAATAAAACTTCTTTTTTTGGTTTTTATTGCATCCCATCATAGTAGTTATAGAACCAAAAGGTTTAAATACTAATCCCATTATACAGTAGTAACATATACGTTGGGGATTTCATTTTCATTATCACCTCTTTTTCCCTGGCAAGGTCTCGCAAGAGGCTTTGCTGGGGTTTTATATTAACAAAGATAAAAATGGCAAATGTATTAACACCTGGGGAAGTTAAAGAAACCTTTCGCCCTATACGAAGTCAGCAGTCTGAAGGGAATTTGATTTAGAATGGAAAGTTACTGTAGAGGGTGTACCTTCAAGTCCTTATACAGATGATATGCAATGGTATAGGGGGTTTATTTTTACAATAGATGGTCTTACTTGCGGAGTATCTGCTGAATCATTGAGAGAAGCTCGATATGATGGAAGAAAATATCTTAAATATAATCTTATAATTAAATAAAAATTGTTTTTCTTAAAATAAAAACCCCAACAAAGCCT
>JACPMU010000061.1 GCA_016185865.1 Candidatus Woesearchaeota archaeon
AACCGAAAGTTTTATATATAATAAGTATATATTTATATATATAAATATTAACTAAAAAATGAACTTAAACAAAAAAGACCTTATAGGCATAAACCAGGAAATAGGGAGTAATGGAAAATTCCATAACGAGGACAGCATAGATTTTGCTTTTTCAATTGTAAAGCAGAATAAAAGCTGGCTTTATGAATTGTGTTACATTATTAGAAGCTTGTTAGTTGATCATTGCTTTGAAGATGGAAACAAAAGAACTGCAATAATAGTAGTAATAACCTATTTTGAAAATAACAACTTGGAATATGATAAAGATAAGCTGATAAAAATAGTTTGGAGCATTGCAAAGAAAAACACAAGCGACATCAATAAACTTATGAGGCTGATAAAAAATGCAATCGTTTCTTGAAAAGGCAAAAGAAGTAATCGCGAAAAACCAGGATGTAATAGCTGTGTTTGAGGAGCTTGACAGAACTGGAAAATTCAGGAAGAGGACATACAAAACAAGAATTTCATTTACAATAGATGAAGATCTGCTCAATGAATTTCGGAATTACTGCAAAAAGAATGGTATAAACATGTCGGGAAAAATCGAGAGCTACATTAGGAGTGAATTAAAAAACTAAATCACAGCAGAATGGTCAAAAAAGAAATAAGGGTTGTTGGAATTGACGATTCTCCTTTCAATAAATTCAAAGACAAAAATATCCTTGTTGTTGGCGTTGTGATGAGAGGCGGCTCCTGGGTTGATGGGATTTTATCAACAAAGGTTGGTGTTGACGGAGATGATGCAACAAAAAAATTAATTGGTATGATTAACAAGTGCAAATTCAAGCCTCAATTGCAGTGCATTTTTCTTGACGGGATTGCAGTTGCAGGCTTCAATGTTGTTGATGTTCAGGAATTAAGCAAAAAAACAAAGCTGCCTGTAATAATAATCATAAGAAAATGGCCCAACATTGAAAATATCAAGAAAACACTGGTTAAAATAAACAAAAAACAAAAAATAAAATTAATTGAAAAAGCAGGAAATGTTATCCAGATTGACGATATTTTTGTCCAGCTGACTGGCATTGATTTAGAAGAAGCAAGAAAAATCCTGAAAGTTGTATGCACCAGAAGCCTGATACCAGAACCGATAAGGCTGGCGCATCTGATTGCGCAGGGAGTTGTTTTTGGAGAAAGCAAAGGAAGGGCTTAAGTGTAATAATAATTCCCTTTTTCCTTCTGCTCCCTATCCAGTCTTGAGTCCAATTTATTTACGCGAGGCCTGTTTGTTTCAGGGTCTCTTCTTAATGTTATTTCCAATTCCTTCAAGAATTTGTTCATGCCGTCTTCCATTTCAAAAGGTCCTGTGATTATTCCCTCAATTGCAGGCTTTCCCTCAAACACAATGAGCTTGTCGCTTATGTAGTCAACAAACAGCAAGTCATGGTCAACAATCAATGCAGATGCGTCCTTTTGCTCGACAAAGTCTCTTATAACTTTTGATAAAATCAGCCTCTGCTCGGAATCAAGATAAGCAGATGGCTCATCCAATAGATACAGGTCAGCATCCTGCTGCAAACAATGCGCAATCGCAACCCTTTGCAGCTCCCCTCCAGATAATTCATTTAATTTGTTTAATGATAATTGCTGAAGATTTAATGGATTAACAATCTGGCTTTCATATTTGTTGAAAGCAGCTTTTAAAACATCAACAACCAAGGCATCCGACATTTCAAGATACTGCGGCTTGTAGCTCACTTTTACCTTGTGCGTTATCTCTCCCTTGTCCTGCTTCAAAACTCCAGCCAAAATCCTGACAAAAGTTGTTTTTCCAATCCCGTTTTCTCCCAGAATGCCGATAATCTCGTTTTTATGGATTGTTCCTTCTTTGGATTTTAATTCAAAATTACCGAGCTTTTTCTCAACATTATGCCAGGATGTAATTGCTTCTTTAGTGTGCTTTTTCTTGACTGCAGGCTTTAGATCGAACTTAATCTTTGAGTCCCTGAACCTTACATTCTCTTCTTTTATGTATCCTGAAAGATAGACATTGATGCCGTTCCTTACGGGCTTTACCCCGCTTACAATCCCGTACGCATTTTCATTGCCGTACATCAGATGAACAAGGTCAGCAATATAATCCAAAATGATTAAATCGTGCTCTACAACCAAGACAGCATTGTTTTCATTGATTAGCGACTTGATGAATTTGCTGATGTTTATTCTCTGCCTTATGTCCAGGCAGCTTGTCGGCTCGTCAAAAATGTACAGGTTTGCATTTTTCAGCACAGTTGCTGCAATCGCAACCCTCTGCAGCTCACCTCCTGAAATTTCCGAAATGTTATTGTTAAGTATTTCATTTAGTTGCAGCTCATTTGCAATCTTTTTCAGCTCATTTTTTTCATCAACTTTTTTCAGCAGGTCAATGACCTTCCCTTTTGCTGTTTTTGGAATCAAATCAACCTGCTGGGGCTTGTACGCTATTTTTATCTCTCCTTCCTTGATTTTCTCAAAGAACCCCTGCGCTTCAGTTCCCTTGAAAAATGATGTCAATTCCTCATAATCTGCATCATGCCTTTCCCAGTCGCCAAGGTTTGGCTTTAGCACAGATGCAAGTATCTTGATTGCAGTTGATTTCCCGATTCCGTTGACCCCAAGTATTCCGGTGACCTTGCCAAAAGAAGGTGTTGGCAGCGAGTAAAGCACAAACTTGTTTTCACCATAACGGTGAATTGGATTTGTCTTCAGCTCTTCTGGCAAATTGATTATCTTTATTGCATTAGGCGCTGCTTTTGGGCAGATCCCGCATCCTGTGCACAAATTCTCGTCTATTGTAAGCTTGCTGTCTATTATTTTAATGCATTCCTTGCCTGTCCTGTTCACAGGGCAGATGCTCTGGATATGCAGCTTCTGCTGCGCATCCTTGAGCTTCTCATTGTCAAC